>NZ_VSZV01000258.1:0-13311 GCF_008919455.1 Rhizobium sp. PEPV16 | reverse complement strand
CGCTGCCGATAAAATCAAAAAGACTGCCACGGCTCTTTGAAGAAAAAGGGGAACCGAATGGAATGGTTTTATAAATTCACGCATATGGATGACGATGCCCTTCGCAATCTGAAGAAGGCGATCGATGACGGCTTTCGTACATTTACCCGCAGCTACGGCGACGCGATCGAAAGCCTCTTCTCTCCGCTGCAGCATTTCCTGATCGCCGCCGACCGCTTCATGACGCAGACGCCGTGGCCGATCATTACGGCAATCATCCTTGTCATCGCATGGTTTGCCAGCCGCAGCCTGAAGATCGTCCTCGGCTGTCTCGTCACGCTGCTGCTGATCGGCTATTTCGACATGTGGGACGATACGATGCGGACGGTCTCGATGATCTTCGTCTGTACCGTGCTCTCCATCGCCATCGGCATTCCGATGGGGATATTGATGGCGCGTTCCGACCGGCTGCAGCGCGTTATCAATCCGATCCTCGACGTCATGCAGACCATGCCGAGCTTCGTCTATCTGATCCCTGTCGTCATGCTGCTCGGCATCGGCAAGGTGCCGGGACTGATTGCCGTCGTCATCTACGCCATCCCGCCGATGATAAGGCTGACCGACCTCGGCATCCGCCTGGTCGACAAGGACGTGCTCGAGGCAGCCGATGCGTTCGGAACGTCGAGTTCGCAGAAGCTGTTCAAGGTCCAGTTGCCGCTGGCGCTTCCCACCATCATGGCCGGCATCAACCAGACTATCATGATGGCGCTTGCCATGGTGGTCGTCGCTTCGATGATCGGCGTCCAGGGCCTTGGCCAGCCGGTTCTGAAGGCCATCGCCAACCAGTACTTCACCCTGGGTATTTTCAACGGCCTTGCCATCGTCGGCATTGCCATCATCTTCGACCGGGTCAGCCAGGCGTATGGCAAACGGCTCCAGAAGCATCGGGAGATCGTCCATGGCTGATCAACGTTTCGGCGGCATCAAGATCCGCCACCTCTACAAGATCTTCGGTCCCAATCCTGGCGCTCATGTCGATGCCGTCAAAAAGGGATTGTCGAAGACCGAGCTCAACGAAAAGCACGGCCACGTGCTCGGCCTGAAAGATATCAATGTCGAGATACCCTCGGGCCGCATTCAGGTCATCATGGGTCTTTCGGGTTCGGGCAAGTCGACGCTCATCCGCCACATCAATCGTCTGATCGATCCAACCGCCGGCGAAGTGCTTGTCGACGGCGTCGATGTGGTGAAAATGAACGAGACCGAATTGCGGACGTTTCGCCGGCACCAGACGGCAATGGTGTTTCAGAAGTTTGCGCTTCTGCCGCACCGGAATGTTCTCGACAATACTATCTTCGGCCGCGAGGTGCAGGGCATGGAGCGCTCGAAAGCCGTCGACGTCGCCATGGGCTGGCTGGAACGGGTCGGCCTGAAGGGCTTCGAGAGCAAATATCCCAACCAGCTCTCGGGCGGCATGCAGCAGCGCGTCGGCCTGGCGCGAGCCCTCTCGAACGATGCGCCGGTTCTGCTGATGGACGAGGCCTATTCGGCGCTCGATCCATTGATCCGCACGGATATGCAGACGGTCCTTCTCGACATTCAGAAGGAGATCAAGAAAACCATCGTCTTCATCACCCATGACCTCGACGAAGCCCTTCGGCTGGGCGACCAGATTGCGATCCTGCGCGATGGCGAAGTCATCCAGCAGGGCACCAGCCAGGACATCGTTCTGCGTCCGGCCGACGCCTACATCGCCAACTTCGTCAAGGAGGTCAATCGAGGCCGGGTCATCCAGGTCGATGCCGTCATGACATCCCTGCATTCCGGTGCGGTGCCAGGCGGATTGACGATCGCATCAGGCACGACCGTCGAAGATGCCGTCCGGATCCTGGCATCGGCGGCGCACGACGATGCCCGGGTGGTTTCACCATCCGGGGAATCATTGGGGCTTGTCACCTTCCGCCAGCTCGCGGGCGCGATGGTGAACTCGCAAGAGGTGGCTCCCCGACGCGACAGCGCCCTCTCGGTCGCACTTTGAAGCTCCAAATGCGGCCGTCTTTCCGTTCGTTGGCGAGGCATATCGCCATCTCCCGAACTGGGAGGTCGGCCGCCTGACGCCCCGGGGATCACCATGTCAAACTCCGATCGGCTTGCGCGGGCGCAGACCTTGAAGATGCTGGGTGTCGCATGGCGTCACCCGATGCCTTCCATGAGGGCGGACGAGCCGCATTGGAGCTGCGATGGCCGGGCAGAAGATGAGAATGCCGATCGACGAGCTCCGCCAACTGGCGCTCGAAGCCTGCCTCGCCTGCGGCGGCAGCCCGGCCATGGCGAAGGCGCTCGTCGATGCAACGCTGTCGGCCGCCTGCTTCGGGCGCACTGAGCTCGGTTTTCCGCATTTCGTCGATTATCTCACCAGCCTGCGCGACGGGCGGATCAACGGAGACGCCAAGCCCCGCTTCAACCATGTGCTGCCGGCCCTGATCCAGGCCGACGCGGACGGCGGCATAGCGCAGCTCGGGTTTGACCTCATTTACGACGACTTCACGACACGCGTAAAAACCTTCGGAATATCCGTCCTCACGCAAAGAAACAGCTATACCGCCGGGGAATTGGGATACTACGTCCGGCGTCTCGCTCAGGACGGGTTGATATCCATCGCCGCCGCCAACGGACCGGCCTTGATGGCCGCCGCCGAGGGCGGGGAGCGCGTCTACTGCACCAATCCGCTCGCTTTCGGCGTGCCTCTGCCGGAACCCTTGCCGCCCCTCGTCATCGACCAGGCGACGAGTGCGACGGCCTTCGTAACTCTTGCCGAGGCGGCAAAGGAACAGTCACCGATCGCTCACGGCATTGCCATCGACGAGACCGGCGCAATCACCACCGATCCGGTCAAGGCGATGCTCGGCGCTCTCCTGCCCTTCGGCGGCTATAAGGGCGCCAATATCGCCCTTATCGTCGAGATGCTGTCCGCGGGTCTTTCGGGGGCCGCGTGGTCGCTCGATGCGGGCCACTTTCTGTCGGGCGAGCACCCGGTGAATGCAGGAATGACCGTGATCGCGCTCTTCCCCGCGGCCGTGGATGCAGGTTTCCCGGAGCGCGCCAAGGCCCAATTGGAACGGCTGCGTTCCAAGGGAGTCCGTATCCCCGGGGACAGAGCGAAGCCCGCAAGCGTCGTGGAAACCGATAATCTCGACGTCGACATCGGCGTGTTGGAAACGATCCGTCGCTTGTGCCTTCAGTGAGAAAATCATTGCTCAGCTCAAAGAACCGAATGCATCGCGCGGCGGCATCATGCCGGCGTGTCCCATCGTTCGTGCCCAATGAGAAACTAAAGATCTCTATCCACTTCGCACAGTTCATTGCGTGGAACAGGCGGCTTCGGCGGCGCTGGTTCATATACATTTTGCGCAAGATCAGTCCAGACTGCGTCACGAAAAGCCGGTTGACCGACAATATCGGGACCCGACAATTGCTCCATAGCTAAGGAACAGTAAGATGAAAGCCGACCAAGACCATGATGGTTTGCGGTCCCAAAGCCAAGCCCGTCCATCCCATCACCCCCAACAGGATGGAAGGGATCGTACATACGCACTCCATCCCGTGCGTATGCCTGCGTGCCTGTCGCCTGCCGAAGGCCCTCTTTAAGCGGTCCACTAAGAACCTTCGGCAGGCGACTGCGCGGCTCTCGAATGGGGCGTTCTCCATAGACTTCAGATGATGTGCATCCGGCAAGATCGCCGCGGGTAAATCTGTGGCGTGGCGGATACAGCTGTAGAATCATTCCTTTAGCGTAATCGTTTTATCAGCGGGTTGTCACCATAACCGGCAGCCTGACGTCTTGCCTATTCCGGCGGGTTCTGTCAGCTCCTGTCGTCTGGGCGACAAATCTGCGCTGGATGGGAACGATCGATAATGCATTCAACGGGTTGGTCTTTTTGACGCCTGCCACGCCCGCATTCGGACTGCATCGGCTGCCTAAAGCCGCTGGTGTCGATGCCGATGCCGCGCGGAAATCCACCGGCTCGGCGGCAAGCCGCTTCACTATAAATTATAATCATCTAATATACAGGCATGCTCCGCTCATCCAGACCGTCTGCTGGTCCTGATGAAGCCCTGCAGCGGAGGATGCATGACGACTGACAAGACTGGCAGAGGTAGGTGCACCAATCCGACACCCGCGCGCATCGCGCATCAGGCTGGCATCTCAGAGCGGTCAAGAAGGGCATGTCGAAACAGCCACACCGAACAACGGGAGCAGCATGACTGAAAATAGCCCTCCCCCATTTTCGTTTCGATTTAGTGGTTCGTCCTTCGACAACATGGTCGAAACGCTGGGCGGCGCTTTTGGCGCATTTGATGCCGAGCCCGTCGGCCGCGCCAAGGACTTCCATTGGGGGCTGGATTTCTCCGTCTGTGACAAGGCCGTCCTGCTCACGGGCTATCATGAGGCGGAGTTTCAGTTCAATATCGAGCCGACCGTCGATACGTCGGAGTATCTGTCGATTGTCGTGCCGCGCAGCGGCGGCATGGGCGTCACCTATGGATCCCGCATCGCCGAGGCCGGGCAAGGAAAACTGCTTCTTTATAACAATTTCGAGCCCGACAGCGTCATCATGCATGGGCAATCGAACGTCATCGACGAGTTGCTGATCAATTGGCCCGTCATTCTGCAGACGATCGGCCAGACATTCGAGATGCCGTTCAGCGGCTCTCTCGACCTGCTGCCCGAACTGGATCTGTCGAAGCCGGAAGGCCGGCTGATCGGCAACCTCACGGAAATGATCATCTCGGGCATGCGCGACGACGGCCCCTTGCTGCAGTCGCCGATCGCCATGGCGCATATGACGCAGGCGCTGGCCGATCTGGTCGTGCGCCTTGTGCCGCACCGGCTATCGCATTTCCTGGAGAATGGCCCCGCCCTGATCGCGCCCCGGCATGTCCGCAGAGCGATCGAATTCATGCACGCCAATATCGATCAACCGATCACCATGACGAAGGTGGCCGAAGCGGCCGGCGTCTCCAGCCGGGCGCTCGAAACCGGTTTTCGTGCATTCAGGGGAACCTCTCCCGCCGCCTATCTGCTGACGCTTCGGCTGCGCGCCGCGCGCCAGGATCTGCTCGATCCCGAGAGCAAGGAGACCATGAAGGCCATCTGCCTCAAATGGGGCTTCTTTCATTTCGGCCGGTTTTCCGCAGTCTATAAGACCACATACGGAGAATACCCCTCCGACACCAGGAAACGCGTGATCCGTCGATAACAGCCGCGACTTGCGGTGAAGAGGCAGTTGTCCCCGACACTGACGCAGGATGTTTACGCCTCGTCCGGCGGCGGCAACGTGTAATGCACTCTCATTGTCCTTAGATCCCGCTTCACGATCTGCAGCACCCCTTCGCGTTCCGCCAGGTCGCTGAGTTCCCTGAGCACGAGAGAATGCGCAATCCCCAGCAGGCGCGCAAAGGCGCGGCTGTCACGCGCAATCCCCAGTTCCGCGGCGACCAGGAGACCGGCCTGTATGGATGTCAGCCTGATATCCCTGCCTTGCGCCGCGGCGACGAGGGCAAGAAAACGATCGGCGTCGGAGGCCTCTTCGCTCACGCGGTTTTTCGCCGGCGGAAGGAAACCATGATGGATTTCGAAGTGGGCGTATCGCTTTCCGTACCTGCGCTGCCGAGCGGCACGAGCACGTTCAGTTCGGGATAATAACCCGCGATGCTTCCTCGCGGAATGTCGTAGGGCACGAAGCGGAAATTCTCAGCGATGCGCTCGATACCGTCATCATGCTCACCGACCACGTCGATCCGGTCACCGGCCTCGGCATTCATCGCCTCCAGGTCGGCTGGATGAATGAAGATGACCTGCCGCTCCCCGTAGACGCCGCGGTATCGGTCATCGAGACCGTAGACCGTCGTATTGTATTGATCGTGCGACCGGAACGTCTGCAGGGCGAAACGCCCCTCACCCTTTCGCGCCCGCTGATGCACCGTCTCCTCCGGAAGCGCTTCCCAAGAAAATGATGCCTTGCCTGCCGGCGTATCCCACTCCCTGTGGGCGGCGGGGTTGCGCAGGTGGAAACCGCGCGGCTTGCGCAGGCGCGCATTGTAGTTTTCGAAGCCTGGGATGGTCGCCTCGATATGATCGCGGATGCGGTCGTGGTCGCCGGCAAGCTCTGCCCAGTTGACCACGGCGGAGCCGACCGTCGCCTGTGCAATGCCGGCAATGATGGCGACTTCCGAGAGGAGGTGCGGCGAGGCCGGGCGATTGATGCCGGCGGAACCATGCACCATGCTCATCGAATCCTCGACGCTTATGAGCTGTGAGTTGCCCGCCGCGTTCAGATCCATCTCGGTGCGCCCGAGGCACGGCAGGATGAAGGCCGTCTCGCCGGGCATGAGATGCGAATGATTGGGCTTGGTGGCGATATGCACTGTCAGCTTCAGCCGCCGCAGCGCCTTTTCGACGAGTGCGCTGTCGGGCGTGGCGCGGGCGAAATTGCCGCCAAGCCCGATGAAGGCCTCAGCCGAGCCGTCGAGCATTGCTCCGATCGCGGCAAGGACATTGTGGCCATGTTCGCGGGGAACGGTGAAGCGGAAGTGCTTCTCCAGCGTATCGAGGAAATCATCCGATGGCTTTTCGTTGATGCCGACGGTGCGGTCGCCCTGCACGTTGGAATGGCCGCGAACCGGGCAAAGGCCGGCGCCCGGCCGGCCGATATTGCCACGCAGGAACATGAAGTTGGCGATCTCGCGGATCGTCGCCACGGAATGCAGATGCTGGGTCACACCCATCGCCCAGGTGCAGATGACCCGCTCAGCGTTGATATAGACATCGGCCGCCCGTTCGATCTCCTGCCGGCTCAGTCCCGATTGGTCCTCGATCTCGGCCCAGCTGGTCGCCTCGACCGCTGCCCGGTATTCTGCAAAACCCGCACAGTGTTCGGCGAGAAATGCGTGATCGAGAACGGAGGGCAGACCGGCGGCGAACGCTGCGTCTTCCGCAGCCAGAACGGCCTTTGCCATCCCGCGCACCGCGGCCATGTCGCCGCCGAGCTGCGGCTGCAGATAGAGGCTCGCGATATCGGTCGAACCGCCGCGCAGCATCTCGACCTTGTCCTGTGGGTCGGAGAAGCGCTCCAGGCCGCGTTCGCGGATGGGATTGAAGACGACGACGCGTGCGCCGCGGATCGCCGCCCGGCGCAAGTCGCCGAGCATCCTCGGATGGTTGGTGCCCGGGTTCTGCCCGATCACGAAGATCGCGTCGGCCTCTTCGAAATCCTCCAGCAGGACGGTACCCTTGCCCACACCGACCGCCTGACGCATGGCAATGCCGCTCGCCTCGTGGCACATGTTGGAGCAGTCGGGAAAATTGTTGGTGCCGTAGACGCGCACGAACAGCTGGTACAGGAAGGCGGCCTCGTTGCTCGCCCGGCCCGACGTGTAGAATTCCGCCCGGTTGGGGCTATCGAGACCCCTCAGAATGCTGCCGATCTCGGCAAAAGCATCCTCCCACGCGACCGGCAGGTAACGGTCGCTTGCCGCATAGTAGCGCATCGGATGCGTGAGGCGGCCATTGAGTTCCAGTTCATAATCCGTCAACTGGCGAAGCTGCGATACCGTTTTTTCCGCGAAGAAGGCGGGCGTTGCCCGTTTCTCCGTCGCCTCCCAGGCGACGGCCTTCACGCCGTTCTCGCAGAACTCGAACGACGATCCGTGCTCCGGGTCGCCCCAGGCGCAGCCCGGGCAATCGAATCCATCCGGCTGGTTCGCCTTCAGCATCGTCCGCGCCCCTGAAATGGGCATGCCGCTTTGCAGCAACTGCTTGCCGCAGCTCTTCAAAGCGCCCCAGCCGCCGGCTGCCGCCGATTTTTTACCAATGAATTTTGTGTCCATGCGCCCTGTATTGCCGAAGCCGGGAAAACATCAAGGGCGCACCAGCGATGGCTCGATAGGAAAAACCTATCAAGGATTCGGTCTAACCGACGTCCTTCATGGAGTGCCGTTCCTCGGGCGAATGGGCCAGGATGCGATTGCGGCCTTGCGTCTTGGCGTCGTAGAGCGCGGCATCGGCCTCGGTCAGAAGGCGGCTCGGGTCGATCCTCAGGGTAGCTCCCGTCGCGCAGGATATGCCGATGCTGGCCGTCACCCGGCCGAATTCGCTGCCGGAATGAACGATATTCTCCTGGCTTAGGAGACGCGCGAATTGCTCGGCAACGATTATCGCCCCTTTCGCACTGGTAGCGGGGAGCAGAACCACGAATTCCTCTCCGCCGTAGCGTGCGACGATATCTGCCGGGCGACTTACGGACTGGCGCAGACACTTGCTGACGACACGCAGGCATTGGTCTCCGGCGGGATGACCATAGGTGTCGTTATAGGCCTTGAAGCGGTCGATATCGACCATCAGAAGGCTGAACGACGTGTTTTTCCTGGCGCTGCCTGCGGTCTCACGTGCGAAAGCTTCGTCGAAGGCCCGGCGATTGACGATGCCGGTGAGCCCATCGGTCTCGGCAAGGGACTTCAACTGCTCCGCCGACAGCCTGAGGGCGATTTCCGCCTGCTTGGTCGCCGTGATGTCGGAGACAACGGCCATCGCTGTGCCGTCTTCCGCTAACCTTGTCCGGATGCTGCGCCAGTCGCCGTTGTGAAGCTGAACCTCTTCGTCCTTGTTGCTGTGCAACGTAGCACTGACGGACCTGATCCACTCTTCGCGGTCAACGTCCGGGATACCCGTGCGCTCGCCGGTTTCGGCAACGCGGCGAAGGATGTCGCTGATATGAGCGCCAACCACGCGGGCGTCTCCGGATAGCGGAAAGGCGGCGCGATACTGGTCGTTGCAAAAAACGAGGAAACCCTTGCTGTCGTACATGGCGATGCCATCGGACATGCCGGCCATCGCATGTGACAGCAGGTTCTTGCTCTTGCGCAATTCCCGCTCCAGGGCAGTCCGCTCCGTCACGTCACGCGTGACGCCGGCAAGGCCGATCACCCGCCCCTGCCTATCCTTCAGCGGCACCTTGGAGGCGAGCAGGTATCTGTCTTCGATACGCTCGACGGAGTCGATCAGGGGCACCCCGGTGTCCATGACCTGCTGTTCGAGATAATAAAATTCTTCGGCGCGCGGCCGCGATATAAGATTGAAATCCGACAATCCGGTCATCTCCGCCGTGGTTCTGAAACGAAAAAGGCGGCTCATATTTTCATTGACGGTGATGAACCGGCTGTTTCTGTCCTTCACGTAGAGATAGTCGGGCGACTGCGAAAACGCGGTCACCAAGATGCTCCGCTCCAGCTCCCATTGCTGCGTCTTCAACAGAACGAAACCACACAGCGCCGTCGCCAGGCAGTTTAATACCGTCATCGGCAGACCGATGATGGCCAATACGCGGGCGTGCACCAGTGTGGGAAGCACCGCCATCAATACGATAAGTGCAAAGCCGAGCGCGAGGCTCAGCAGCGCAACGTCCATGAGTTCGGCAGATCTCTTGCGGATCCAGACATTGGCAGCCAGGCCAATCCCGGTTGCGACAGCAATTGCGATCAGGCCATCGATCATGGCCGTGCCGCCGACAGCAAAGCGGAAGGCCATTGCCAGCGACGCGGCAAAAGCCGCTGCGATCGGTCCGCCAAACATGCCCGCCAAAGCAAGCGGCGAAAAGCGCATGTCGATATAGATGCCGGGATTGACTTCGACGGCCAGCAATATGGACCCGATGGAGGCACCGCCGGCTATGAGTCCGAAGGCGATTTTTTCCTGTATGACCGAACGACTCTGAAATTGGATCGAGAAATGCGCCCAGAGCGAAATCGCCAGGCACACGAATGACAGGTTGCCACCGAATTGCGTCCAGATGCCATTCACCGCGTTGAATCCACCTTCCCATACCTGTACCGAACCAATCATAGGGCAACAGTGGTTTGAGCTTCGTTAAATCGCAGACCCATCAGGCTATATTCGTCAGCGGTTGCGTCTCCAGGCCGGTCGGCAGCAATGCGACAACAGGAAAGCGGCGACTACTGCGACGATGAGGTATAGGCCCGCAGGCCGTCCCATGCCGTCAGCAACCGGCTGCCGACGGCATCGTCCGCCACTTCTCTTCTATTTGCAGATCGCCGCCGCCAAGAAGCCGCGCATCGCCTCGCCATAAGGCGGCCGCATCATGTATTCCGCTTCCACCATCTTGCTCTGGTGATAGACGGCGCGCGGATGCGAGAAGGCGAGGAAGCCGAATTTGCCGTGATAGGCACCCATGCCCGAATGGCCGACGCCGCCGAAGGGCAGGCCTTCCGCCGTGACGTGGCTCATGCAGTCGTTGACCGTCACCCCGCCGGAGGTCGTATTGTCGAGGACGCGGGCCTCCTCTTGCTGATCCTGGCTGAAGTAATAAAGAGCGAGCGGCCGCGGCTTGGCATTGATACGATCGATGACGTCGGCGATATCCCGATAGGGAAGGACCGGCAGCACGGGTCCGAAGATTTCCTCCTGCAGCACCCGCATGTCTTCCGTGGGATCGAGGATCAGGGTCGGAGGCATGCGGTGGGCCGATTGCTGGGAGAAATTCTCTGCCGCCGGGTTGATCTCGACGACACGGGCGCCCTTGGCCCTGGCATCGTCGATCAGTCCCTGGATGCGGGCGTGATGGCGGGCATTGACGATCGAAGTGTAATCGGGATTTTCCTTCAGCGCCGGATACATCGCGCCGACCGCCGCGACCGCGTGCCCGGCAAAGGCCTCAACGCTTTCCTCGGGCACATAGACATGATCAGGCGCCAGGCAGATCTGGCCGGCGTTCAGCGTCTTGACGGTCATGACGCGGCGTGCCGCGTCTGCGAGGTCGGCCGAGCGGCCGACGATGACGGGCGACTTGCCGCCGAGCTCAAGCGTCAGCGGCGTCAGGTTTTCCGCCGCCGCGCGCATGACATGATGGGCGACCGCGGTTCCGCCGGTGAAGATCAGATGGTCGAAGGCAAGTGATGTAAAGGCCGTGCCCGTCGCCGGTCCGCCCTGAACGACTGATATTTCCGTTTCGTCGAAAGCGCCGGCAATGAGTTCCGCCATCAAGGCGGCCGAAGCCGGCGTCACCTCCGACGGCTTGATCATGGCGCGGTTGCCGGCGGCGAGAATGCCGGCAAGCGGCGCCAGGGCGAGCTGATAGGGGAAATTCCAAGGGCTCAGGATCCCGACAACCCCCTTCGGCTGATAGACCACTTCGGCCACCGCATCCGGGAACAATGCCTCGTGCTGCTCGGGCTTCAGCCATTCGGCAAGATGGGCCTTGGCATATTTGAGCGAACCGACGCATGTGAAGACGTCGAGAAGCAGGCTCGCCTCGACACTGCGGCTGCCGAAATCCTCCGACAGGGCAGCGGCAATCGCATCCTTATGGTCGACGAGAAGGGCGATGACGCGGTCGATGCGATCGGTGCGGGTCTCAATGCTCGGCGGCCCTTCCCTCAGGAAAGACGCCTTTTGCCGATCAAGCAACGCCTTCATCGCATCGGGACTGGTATCGGTGACGATCGGGGTGACGGTGTTCATTGTTTCCTCCCTTGAACGATGTCAGACGGCCGGCTGACGCACGACCGGTTTCAGCACGATGCCCTTTTCCGAATCCTCCACCGCCTGGTTGATGTCGGCGAAATCATAGAAGGTGATCAGCCTGTCGAAGGGGAAGCGGCCCTGCCGATGCAGGTCGATCAACAACGGGATCAGCACGTCGGGATTGGAATCGCCCTCGACGATGCCGCGGACCCGGCGCCCGCCGGACAGGATATGGGTGAGGTCGAGCGTCAGCGTCGCGCCATGGGGCGAGGCCCCGACGATGCCGCAGGTGCCGCGCGGCGCCAGCACCCGCACGCACTGGTCGATGACGGCGGGCACGCCGGAGGCATCGATCGAATAATCGACGCCGGCGCCGGTCAGCGCCATGATCGCGGCAACCGCGTCGCTCGCCTTGCCGTTGACGATGTCGGTCGCGCCGAGTTCCGCCGCAAGTGCCAGCCGCGTCTCGTTGACGTCGACGGCGATGATCCGTGAAGCGCCGACGATCCGCGCCGCCATCACGGCGGCAAGACCGACGGAGCCCATGCCGAAAACCGCGAGCACTTTTCCCGGCTCGACCTTCAGCGCGTTCATGACCGCGCCGGCGCCGGTCTGGATGCCGCAGGCGAGCGGCCCGAGCAGTGCCAGATCCGTGTCTTTCGGCACTTTCACGATATTGCGCTCATGGCACAGCGCGTGACTGGCAAAGGAGGATTGGCCGAAAATATTGCCGTGAACCCGCTCTCCCTCGCATGACAGCCCGCTCGAACCATCGGCGCGCGCACCGAAGAAGTTGCGCGGGAAGAATTCGTGGCAATAGCTCTCCTCGTGATCGTTGCAGCTCGGGCAATGACCGCAGGAATTGAAGGTCATGACCACGTGATCGCCGGGCCTGACCTTGGCAACGCCCGGCCCGACACGCTCGACGATGCCGGCGCCTTCATGACCGAGCACGACCGGCTGCGGCACCGGCATATGCTGGTCACGCATGACGATATCGGTGTGGCAAACCCCTGTCGCCACGACGCGAACCAGGATTTCACCCTCGCGCGGCTCCTCCAGATCGAGCCTTTCCAGCGAAAACGGCGTATGGGGCGCACGCGCCACTGCGGCATGGATCTTCATTGCTTTCCTCCTCCCGATGATCGGCTCGTCAACCCGCCCGGCGAGCCGGGCTCGTCCTCAGCGGCCGCGTTTGTAGGCGCCGAGGCCCGGCTGATAGGTCTTGTCGTCGAGGAACTGCTTCAGCCCCTCGTCGCGCCCCTTGGTCTTGTCGAGAAACAGCATCTGTTCCAGCTTGGCGTAGATGTAATCGTCGGCGAGATCCCATGGCAGGTTGCGCACGCGCTTGTAGGTATCCTTGGCGGCCTTCAACGTCACCGGGTTCTTTTCGAGCAGGCTAGCGCAGATCTTGCGGACCCGGGTTTCAAGCTCCGCCAGCGGCACGGCCTCGTTGACGAGACCCATTTCGGCAGCCTTGCGCCCGCCGAACAGTTCGCCGGTCATGATGTAATAGAGAGCGTCGCGATGGCGCATCACTTCGGCGACTGCGCGGGTGACATTGCCGCCCGGCAGAATGCCCCAGTTGATCTCGGAAAGGCCGAAATTCGCCTCCTCGGCGGCGATGGCGAGATCGCAGGAAACGAGCGGCGTGAAGGCGCCGCCGAAGCACCAGCCGTTGACCATGGCGATCGTCGGCTTTTCGAAATACATCAGCCGGCCCCACCAGTTGCCGGACTGGCGCCGCGCCTTCAGCGTGACGTCACGCGGCTTGTCGTCATTGTCGCGGAAAT
>NZ_VSZV01000301.1:30535-31098 GCF_008919455.1 Rhizobium sp. PEPV16 | reverse complement strand
GGTGGCATATCGCCAGTAGGCGATTGATATCAACACCCAGATCGGGCCGGCTGCGAGAGCCACCGGCCCGGCCCAATCCCCGAGGATTGGGATGGGCTTGCCGAGCAGGGCGCCGACGGGGACCGAGCTGGTGAGGGCGAGCGGGACCGCGCTGATGAGGATCGCCTGGATGCCGCCGGGGAAAATGTTGAGCGGGTAGCGCGTCAATTCCCAAAAGCCGAAGAAGATCGAGAACAGGTGGTTGGAGCGCACCCAGATCAGCGCCGTGGCGCCGATCATGGTGATGAGTGCCGCGGTCAGCAGCGTCGCGCTGAGGAGCGCGGCAATAAGGAACGATGCCGACCAGACCGACCAGGCGAAGTCGACGGACTGGACGGCCCAGCCCATCAGCGGCACCGCCAGGAGGACGTGGCCGGCATAGCCGATATTGAGGCCGGAAAAAACCAGATAGGCCCAGGGGCTGAAAGGCTTGACCAACAGCGTGTCGAAAGTGCCGAGCCGCACCAGTTCTTCGAGGTCGCGCAATTGCACGAAGCTCATCGCGGCGCCGAGCGAGTAAGCCA
>NZ_VSZV01000301.1:21106-30490 GCF_008919455.1 Rhizobium sp. PEPV16 | reverse complement strand
CCGCCAAGCGTATCGAAGCGGGCGAGCAGGATGCCGATGGTGGCGAAGACGCTGCCATAGGAAAGGATCTGCGCAAGACGGTCGAGCCAGAAAGCGCCGCGATATTCCATCTGGGAGCGGACATGCATCCGCACCAGCAGCGGCAGGACGCGAAGGTGATGAATAAGCACGATCAACCTCCCTGCACGGTGATGCGGGTGGAGGCGCAGCGCCACAGCCAGAGGACGCCGGCGAGGAACAGCGCGGTCCAGGCAAGGCCCAGGCCGAGATGCAGCCAGACATCGGCCGCGGACAGCCTGCCGAGATAGACGGCATTCGGATAATAGACCACCCAGGCGAAGGGCAGGTGGCGGGCAATCGTGGCCAGCGGTTCGGGGAAGAACCAGAACGGTATCAGCAGGCCCGAGAACAATTGCAGCAGGGCGCCCAGGATCCAGTCCAGCGAGAAGCTCGTCATCAGCCAGAAGGCGATGAGGCCGAAGAGCGCCGACATCAGGAACAGCAGCGTAAAGGACAGCGCCCAGAAGGCGATGAACATCAAGCCATCGAACAGGGTCGTCGGCGGCAGCATGCCGTAAAACAACGCGGTAAAGGCGATGGTCGGAATGACCTGGGTCATCAGGCGATAGCCGAAGCCGCCGCATTCGTTGGCTAAAAGATAGAGCGGATAGGACAAGGGCTTGAGCAGCCAAACCGCGATATCGCCCGTCTTCAGCGACCGGCCGATTTCGCCGATGATCCTTTCAGGGCGGGTTGCGCCCATCACGGCGCCGCCGAGCAGGGCATAGGTCACCATCTGCTGCAGGGACACGCCATCGACCACGATGCCGCCGATGCCGGCATAGGCCGCCTGCCAGATGGCGACACGCGCAAAGACCTGCACGAGTTTGCCGAAGATATTGGCCCATACTTCGTTGCGGTAGGCGAGCTGCGAATGGAAGGAGCTGCGCGCGAAGGCGAAATAGGCGCTCATGATGCCAGAGCCTTGGCATTGCGCCGCTGGTAGAAGGTGCGGATGACCTCTTCGATGTCGGGCTCGTGCAGCGCCACATCCTTGAGGCCGCGCCCGCTACCGACCTCCGACAGGATTGCGACCAGCGAGATGTCTTCACGCTCGATGAGATAGTTCTTGCGCAAGCCTTCGTCGCTGACGAGTGCCGCGGTGCGCAACGGCAGCGGTCCAGGGTCGCTGGCAAATTCAAGTGTCAGCCGCCGGGCCGAACCCAATGCCGCGCGCAGGCTCTTCAACTCGCCGTCGAAGATCAGCCTGCTATGATCGACCATGATCAGCCGCGGGCAGATGGTCTCGATGTCCTGCAGGTCATGGGTGGTGAGGATGATGGTGACGCCGCGCTCACGGTTGATCTCGGCGAGAAAACGCCGCACGGCGTCCTTGGCGACCACATCAAGCCCGATGGTCGGTTCGTCCAGAAAGAGGATCTTGGGGTCGTGCAGCAGCGACATCACGATCTCGGCGCGCATGCGCTGACCGAGGCTGAGCTGGCGGACCGCGCGGTCGAGAAAGGGCGTCAAATCAAGCAACTCGCTGAAGCGTCGGAGATTATCCGCATAGCGGGCGGTGGGAATGTCGTAGATGCGCTGATGCAGGGTAAAACTGTCGACCAGCGGCAGGTCCCACCATAGCTGGCTGCGCTGGCCGAAAACGACGCCCATCTCGCGGGCATTGTCCATCCGCCGCAGGTGTGGTGTCCGGCCGAGTACCGAGAGCGTGCCGTCGCTCGGCACCAGGATGCCGGTCATCATCTTGATCATCGTCGATTTGCCGGCGCCATTCGGGCCGAGATAGCCAACGGCTTCGCCCGCCGCGATGTCGAAACCGATGTCGGAAACGGCCAGAACTTCCGTATATTCGTTGGTCACCAACGTCTTCAAGGCGCCCAGCAAGCCCGGAAATCTCTTGTGCTGCCGGAAGCGTTTGCTGACGCCCCGCGCCTCGATCAAAGCCGACATGTGTATTTCCTTAAGGGGTAATTCCAGCCGATTCGGCAGCAGCGTCCAGGCTAACGCGAGGCTCGACCAGTTCAAGTAAAAGTCGCTTTTTAGGGCGCTACTCAATCGCGCCTAGCCTTTTGCATTGACAGCGACGGTCGCACCGTTCTTGCGACCGGTTCGCGGGCGATATTTTCCTCAGGCTTCCTTTGATGAAGCTGGAGCCGGCCGAGGTGTTCAACACCATTGAGGCAGCGGAGAACCGTTCCAAGGTGCAGGCCTATCTTCAGGCCTTCTCGGCCTATTGCACGGCAGACAGTAAGACCGCCTGAGGTTCGCTCGCTGCATCATCGGACCTCCATTAGCAGGCCGTTCTCGAATGTCGTCTTTTCGTGAAGCGTGTGCAGAATGACGAGCGGGGCTGCGAGCAGCGCGGCCAGGATGAAGGCGGAGAGGAAGTGTCTCGTCAGGAGACGAAGGATAGGTCGGATCATCTTGATCTCCAGCTGCCGCGGATATTCTCTGTGCTGGACCTCAACAATTGCGGCAGCATGACCGGCTGCCTTTGAAGCTCCGCAATGCTGCCGCAACCCTTGTGGCGGACAGAGGGGAGAGCGAGACAATGGGCGGGCGATGCGAATACTGCTGATAGAAGATGAGAGGGAGCTGGCTGAGGCGCTATCGGCCGCACTCGGCAAACATGGGATCGTCGCGGACCATACGATCCATCTGGCCGATGCGGTCGAACTGACGCGGCAGAACCTCTATGATGCAATCCTGCTCGATCGGCGCCTGCCCGACGGAGAGGGCCTGAGCTTCATTCCGGAGCTCAGGCGGACGGGGAAAGATACGCCGATCATCGTGATGACGGCGCTGAACGAACCGAAGGAGCGGATCGAGGGCCTCGACCTCGGGGCCGACGACTATCTCGGAAAGCCGTTCCTGGTCGAGGAGCTGATGGCGCGGCTCAGGGCCGTGCTGCGGCGATCGCCTGAACTGGCCGAACTCAAGATCACGGCCGGGCGGATGGTGATCGACCCGCTGCATCTCAGCGTCACCGTCGATGCCGTGCCGCTCGATCTGCCCCGGCGCGAACTTCTGGTGCTGGCGGCACTCGCAAGGCGCAAAGAGAAGACCGTGCTGCGCTCGACACTGGAGGCGGCGGTTTATAATTACGAAGAGGAAATCCAGTCGAATGCGCTCGACGCGCATATTTCGCGGCTGCGCAAGCGGCTGATCGATGCCGGCGCCGGCGTCGCGATCCATAATATCCGCGGCGTCGGTTATCTCATGAAGGAGGAGTGATGCGCGAGGCGACCAAGTCGAACCTTTCACTCTGGTGGACGCTCAGCTGGCAGCTCAGTATCGTTTTCGTGGCTGTTGTTGCGACAGTGATCATCGGGCTTTGCATTTACGCCACCAGCATCCTCTCGCCCAATGAAGGAATGCAGGTTCAGCTGACTGCAGCCCTCGAGGAAGCTCTTACGCGTGACTCGCAGGGCAGGATCGCCATAGCGGATAGCCCGCGTCTGAGGTCGTTCAAGGCTGAGAACAACAGGCTCTGGTTTTTCGTCGCAACACCCAGTGGAGAAACGGCCTCCTACGGCGTAATACCGGCGCCCTATGCGGACCTAGCCCAGTACGTCTACCTCATCAAAGACGCCGACATACGAGGGGCGTCTGGTACGACCGAGGTCGCCTCTATCGACCGTATCGACACGGCAGAAGGCGAGTACAGAGTGATGTACGGCGGAAACGCCAGCAGAAGCTCCGCATTTCTGGCAATACTCGGCAAAACCTACCTCATTTACACACCACTTTTGGCCATCGCTTTGCCCGGGGTTTTTCTAACGATCCCCCGCGTCGTAGCGCGCGCTTTGGCCGGCGTGACGGATATAGCGAGCAAGGCATCGGAAATCGAACCCCGCCGGCAAGGAGCCCGATTGCCGGTGGATGGTATTCCCACGGAAATCGCACCATTGGTGATTGCTTTTAACGGAACGCTTGAGCGGCTTGAGAACGAGTTTAAGAAACGCCAGCGTTTCCTGCTCGATGCGGCGCATGAGTTGCGGACGCCGATCGCCATCATGCAAACGCGCATCGACGGCATGCCTGATGGGCGCGAGCGGCAGCGGCTGCTTGACGACGTGGCGCGGCTGGCCGAGGCGGCCGAGCAGTTGCTCGATTTCGAGCGCAACGATCAGGCGGCCGATCTCGACGAAACGGTCGATCTCGTCGAGATCGCCCGAATGACGGTTGCCGATCTGGCGCCGCTGGCGATTGCCGCCGGTTACCAGATTTCCTTTCAGAGCGACGTGGAAGGCCTGAAACGCCGTGGCAGCCCTTCCGCCCTGCCGCGGGCGGTGAGCAACCTCGTGCGCAACGCCATCGACCATGGCGGCAACGGCGGCATGATCACGGTTTCTGTGTCGGGTTCGCCTTTCGGCGGCGGCCGTATCAGTGTCGCCGACGAAGGGCCGGGCATTCCGGCCGAGCATCGGGAGCTGGTGTTCGAGCCGTTCTACCGCGTCACCCCGAAGAGCAAGGGTGCCGGTCTCGGCCTCAGCCTCGTTAAGCAGATCGCCGCAAACCACGGCGGCGAGGTCGGCATCGAAAGCGCTGCGACCGGGACGCGGGTGACGATCGACCTCGGATAAGCCGGCCTGCTCCGGCGGCATCCGTTCACGGAAACGATGTAATGTTGCGGCAATTGTCGACCGCCACTTTCGCCCGAGTTCATCGGCGACGGAGGCCAGGCAGCGTGCGCAGCAATCCATTCCCATTTTCCTTCCCCGTGGCGTCGAGAAGTTTGTGCCTCGCTCTGCCGGTGGCGCTCGTCATGGCCGCGGCCGGGTGCAGCTCGGTGCCGCTAAAGGAGGCCGGTACGCTCTCCTCCTACGGCAATCTCGGTGCGCCGAAGGGCAAGCTGTCGAAATCGCGCGTCTATGTCGATGGGACGCGCCTTAGTCCGGCAAAGACGGTGAGCATCGTGCCGACGACCTTCGCCTTCAACGCCGCGACCCGCGTCAAATCGGACGCCGATCGCGTGATGGTGGCGAATGCTCTGGACCGAGCACTCTGCATTTCGCTCAGCGACAAATACCAACTGGTCTCTGCCGGCCAGCCGGCGGACCTGACAATCCGCTCCGTCGTCACCGACATTGTGCCGACCAACAAGGCGATGGCTGGTGTTTCGACCGTTGTGACCGTCGGCACCGGTTTCGTGCTGCCGGTCGGCGTGCCGCGGCTGCCGGCCGGCCTCGGCGGATTGGCGGTCGAGGCGGAGGCCGTCGACAGTGGTGGCGTGCAGCGGGCGGCGATCGTCTGGTCGCGCGGCGCAAACTCGTTGCAGAATAACCCCCGCGTGTCTGAAGTCGGCGATGCCTATAGCCTGGCTTCGAAATTCAGCAGCGAGTTTTCCCGCATGCTGATCAAAGGTAAGGAGCCGAGGGGATTGGATATCTCGCCGCCCTCAGGGCAGCGGATGAAATCCTGGCTCGGCGGCAAACCGAAATACGCCGCCTGCGACGCCTTCGGCCGGCCGCCCGGACTGATGGGCGCCGTGGCCGCCAAATACGGCGCGCCGCCGCAATGGACCGAGAAGAAGCCAAAACCGGCCGCGACCTATTGAGAGAATCCGGCGCCGGCGCCCGACAAGCCGCCGCGATCAGCACTCAGCCCGCCCCAGGCTGAGGGGACGGACGGAGCAAAGGCGGGCAAGGCTTGTGCTCCGTCCGTCTACAAATCCGCCGCGCTTCACGTCAGACGACGACGCCAGGCCGCAGCCAGAAATACAGCTTGATCTGATCGGGTCTGTCGGAAGGATGCGGGCCGCGCATGAACAATTCGCCGCCATTGCGCTCGATCACCCGCCGCGAGGCGTCGTTGTCCTCGTTGCAGAGCACGACTACGCGGTTGAGGCCTTCCTTCGATGCCACGGCCATCAGAAGGCTCAGGGCGGCGGTCGCGTGGCCATTGCGCTGTTTCCACGGCACGACGGAATATCCCACATGGCCTGACACCTCGGGCGGCAACTCCTCGGTGCCGGCCTGAAAGCGCAGGCTGATGCTGCCGCAGAATTCGCCGTCCCAGATCCAGAACAGACGGGTGGTGAGAGGCGGCGGTCGGGATCCGGCGCGCCGTCTGCCATCAGGAATGAGATCGTCGAGAAACCTTGATCTGTCCTGGCGCAGCCGCTGAAGCTCACCGTGAACGTAGGTTTCGTCGCCTGCGCGGCGCGGATCGAGGGACCAGCCAGCGGCGAGCGCCGCTTCGAAGCCCGACAGGTTTTCCAGATCAGGGGGAAGCAGGACGATGCGGGTGCCGGGCTTTGCTGTCTCTGCAGATATCATCGATCACCCACGATCTGTCAGGCGGCGGGGCGATTCACCAAGTTCGATCCGCGCGGCTGGAGCGGAAGACAAGCATGGCTGAGGGCCGTTGGGAAGCAGGTGGGGTTGTTTGGGACACATCGGCATCAAAAAGCCCCGCATCTTCATGCGAGGCTTGCTCTGATGGATAGACCGGACTAGCGGCACTGGCGGCGCGGGCCGTAATTCGGCTGGTAGGTATTGTCATAGGCGCGGTAGGACCGGTAGCGGCTGTAGCAATACTCCGCATGCGAAGAACCATAGGCACGTGCGCGCGGCTGCGAAGCGATGATGCCGCCGATGATGGCGCCGGCGGCCAGGCCGCCGATGATGGCGCCGGTATTGTCGTTGCGGCGATACCGGCGATCGTAGCGACGATCCCAGCCATAGCGATCGTCTCGGTAGTAGTCTCGGTCGCGGTAGTAGTCCCGGTTGCGATAGTGGCGGTTGCGATACCACCTGCGATTGTTGCTGAACTGACCCGGGCAGTTCGTGAAGTTATTGCAACCAACGGTCATAATCCGGGCATCGGTGCTTTGAGGCACCGGCTGTGCCGATTGCACCGGGCTCGGCACGAAAGCCGGGCCTGCCGAGGCCGGCATTCCGGAGAAGGCCGTCGCTATCGACAGGGCAATGATGGCGAATCTGTTCATTTCACTCACCTTGGGTAAACGGATGTATCGAGGGGATAACGCAGGGGAAGGGGAAAGGTTCATTTTGGGAAATTCAGCAACAAGTTCAAATTGAAAGTAGATAGTCAATTAGATCTTTATGGACGGGCTGCATCAATGACCGAGATGTAACACACTCCTGTGCATGTCGGAAGGATTAGCATGCGGCTCTCCATAATTCTCGGTGTTCTCTGTCTCTCGACGAGCTTGGCGATTGCACCTCTCAACATCATCTTCACCGATTTCTCGCCTGCTTTCGCCAAGGGCGGCAACGGCAACGGCAACGGCGGCGGCGGTGGCGGCGGCGGCGGTGGGGGTGGCGGTGGCGGTGGTGGCCACGGCGGCGGAAACAGCGGCGGAGGTCACGGAGGCGGCAGCAGCAATAGCGGCCGCGGAAAGGGCAGCGCCAGCTCGAGGGGGAAGACAGAAAGTGGCCGGACCGGAAGCACGGGCAAGGCCGCCAAGACGAAATCGGCCAAGCAGACTGTCAGTACGAAGGGCACGTCCAAAAAAACGACCATCGCCAACGCGCCTGTGACAAAACCTGCAAAAAAGCCAGCAGAGCTTGCCGGTCTCAATTCGCTGAAGCGCAACTTCCATGCTCTCATGAAAACGGCCGATCCTAGGATGGCCGCAATTGCCGCGTTCAGCACGGCGTACGCTCAATATGAACTCACCAACGGAGTGGCGCCACCGGCCGACGATCCGGTATTGGGCGATGCCGCCCTGACTGCGGCGCTGGCCGCCGCAACCAAAACAGGCACGGTCACGCCGGAGGCTTTGGGCTGGGCACAGGAGACGCTCGGTGTCGGAACAGCTATCGGAACGATCGACCAGATGAGAGACGCCTTGGCGGCAGCCGCCCCGACACCGGAAACCCCGGCAGCAGAGACCGAGACAGCGACCGGCGAGACGGCCGACGGGAGCCCGACGACAGACCCGGTCGCGGCTGAAGAAACCTCTGAGACTGGAATGGAAGGCACAGCGGACACCACTGAAGCCGCCCAAAATGTTGACGAAACCGAGACCTCTGCCACAAGCACCGAGACGACAACGAACCCGTAATCCTCCTTGAGGAACCTTCGTGATTTGCCGAATTCATTGCCCCTCCGACGACGGGCAATGCTGCTTGTCGTTGGCGACATGGCGCTGTGTCAGGCCACTGTCGCCGTGCAACTGCCCGCGGCTCCAGACCCGACTTCGTTGCCGGCCGTTGTGTATGTATGTCGGCCCGCTCGAACTCGCTGCCTACGCCGACAGCCTGCTGGCCCTCACGGGACGGCGCTGGTGCGGGCTGTCAACAGGTCCATGGCTAAGGCATTGGCGAGCGAACGGGATTGGTGAAAGGTCTTTTGAACCTGAAGGCGCGCTATCAGGCTCACCTTCCGCCGGCCAGCAATCTGAGCTGGCTTTCGTCATGCACACCCTGACGGTAAAGCTCGATGATGAGGGCGCCCAGACGGTCGGCCTCCTTGCCTGATCTGTCGATCTTTAGCCCACTACAGAGAGCTTCGTGGACACGCCTGCACACATCGAGGTCTCCCGAGGCGAGCGGTTCGTCACGCGTGCTGAACAGCTTGTCTGACATCGCAATCTGCCCTTTTTGGATGCCGTGAATCGCTTTCGTGAAAAAAAAGATAATTTCGCGATCTTTGCTCTGCAAGATGGGCGAAGGTCCGAAATTCAAAAAACAATTTTGGCCGCGCGGGAAGATGCGGGCGAGGGCGGCGGCACGAGATGAGACCGATCAAGGCGTCGGCCGGACCGACGGTGTGAGCGTGAGATCTACTTGGTTGCGGGATCCTGGCCGCTTTGTTGCGCCAGGCGCAGCTCTTTCAGCCGCTTGGTTTTTTCGCGGCGGGCCCGCTGCTCCGCCTCGATGGTTTCCTTGGCGGCTCGCTCGGTGTTTTCGAAACGGTCCTGCCGGTAAGCCTTTGATGAGGGTTCACGTTCTCTTTTCATGGCCGCTAAACGCAAAGCGGCGAAAACGGTTTCATGGGAAAATGCGTAACCCACGTCAATCGATCGACCTGGCGCGCGGCGTCTGTGTATCGGACCGCAAGCCATAGCGGCAACCGGGCGCCTGGTCGGCGCCCGGCAACGTCACGCATCAGCCTTTGATGAAGGCGAGGATGTCGGGGTTTATGATGTCGGCATGGGTGGTGCACATGCCATGTGGGAATTTCTCGTAGACCTTCAGCGTGGCGTTCTGCAGGAGCTTGGACGAGAGCAGGGCAGAGTCGGCGATCGGCACGATCTGGTCGTCATCGCCGTGCATGACAAGGGTCGGCACGGTGATGATCTTCAGATCTTCGGTAAAGTCGGTTTCCGAAAAGGCCTTGATGCCGTCGTAATGCGCTTTGGCGCCGCCGATCATGCCCTGGCGCCACCAA
>NZ_VSZV01000301.1:19781-21010 GCF_008919455.1 Rhizobium sp. PEPV16 | reverse complement strand
GATGACCGGTTCCAGGACCTTCGCGCCCGGCCGGTTGAAGCTGTAGAACGGACCGGCCGGCAGATCGTAATAGAACTGCGCGCGATTGGCGGCGAGCTGCTTGCGCAGGCCATCGAAGACTTCGATCGGCAGGCCACCGGGATTGGCTTCGGTCTTCACCATGATCGGCGGCACGGCGCCGATGATCACCAGCTTGGCGACGCGGCCCTGCGGCTGGCCATGGCGGGCGACATAATGGGTCGCTTCGCCGCCGCCGGTGGAGTGGCCGACATGGACGGTATTCCTGAGATCGAGATGCTCGACGACGGCTGCGGCATCGGCGGCGTAATGGTCCATGTCATGACCGTCGCCCACCTGGGTCGAGCGGCCGTGGCCGCGCCGATCATGGGCGACGACGCGGTAGCCCTTCTCAAGGAAGAACAGCATCTGGGCATCCCAGTCGTCGGAGCATAGCGGCCAGCCGTGATGGAACATGATCGGCTGGGCGTTCTTCGGCCCCCAATCCTTGTAGAAGATTTCGACGCCGTCCTTGGTGGTAACCGTGCTCATCTTTTGGCTCCGTTGGTTGGGGTTGGTTGGATTAGTGCGGTCAGAAGTTTGCGCCGTTGCCTGCAGAATTGGCAAGGCCACGAGCGCCGTTGGGCCGGAGGCTAGGGGCAAGAAGGTCGCGCCTGATCAACCCGAATATGTTGATGTGCTTATTGAATGCCTCTTTCTATTCTATTGATATGACAGAAGTTTGTATTGCCTTCGCGAGATGGGTATAGCACCCGTCCATTTCGCATGACGCGGGGGCCGGGTGATCCTCGCCTGGCTGCTTCGCGCTGCGAACATTCCTTTATCCACTGTATCTCGGCTGTCGGCCAACTCAGGCTAATCCACGGTGACTGATCTAACGGCGAACGTCTGTAATGAGCCATTTTTTTGATATTCGTTCAATATATCCGTCCGGGTAGTTCAATATATCTGTCCGGGGTAGGTATGTTCGCGCTCTCCGTTGCGCCGCGTGCATGCCGCTGCCGGCGCTCACTTGAACACGGTTCATCGGCCAACCATCTAATCCTCATTACAACAGCGCCATGGCGGACCGTCGCAACCGCGACGGCTTCGCCGGCGGCGGGACGGCCGTTACTGCCGCCTGAGGATCAAATAATGGGTTACATGGATAAGGACATAGCGCCTCAGAATGACGGGGCGCTGATCGATGCCTATTCGCAATCGATCGCAGC
>NZ_VSZV01000301.1:0-19714 GCF_008919455.1 Rhizobium sp. PEPV16 | reverse complement strand
GTCGGGCTTCGCCGTCTCGCCTGATGGCCTGATCATCACCAACAACCACGTCGTTGACGATGCCAAGGTCGTCCGCATCACCACGCCTGACGGCTTCGTTACCGAGGGCCGCGTGCTCGGCCGCGATGTCGATACGGATATCGCTCTCATTCGCGCCAATACAAGCACTGGCGCCTGGGCGAAGCTCGGAGATTCCCAGCGTCTGCGCAGGGGCCATATCGCGATCGCGATCGGAAACCCGCTCGGCTTCGAGTGGACTGTTACGGCCGGCATCGTCTCGGCGCTCGGCCGGTCGATGCGGGCAGCGAGCGGGCGGCTGATGGACGACGTGATCCAGACCGATGCGGCGCTCAATCCCGGCAACTCGGGCGGGCCACTGGTGTCGTCAGGCGGAGAGGTGATCGGCGTCAATACCGCCGTCATCCAGGGCGCGCAGAGCATCGCCTTTGCCGTGGCGTCGAATACGGCCAATTTCGTGGTTTCAGAGATTCTCCGCTATGGCCAGGTCAGACGCGCCTTCATCGGCATAGCAGGCGACACGATCGTGCTGCCGCGCCGGGTGGCCCTTGCGGCGGGCACGGTGCAGACGACATCCGTGCGCATCCGCCGCGTCGAGCCGGATGGGCCGGCGGCGAAGGGAGGGCTGCAGGAGGGCGATTATATTCTCGCCATCGACGGCAGCCCGGTTGGCGGCGTCGATGATATCGTCCGATTGATGGATGGCAGCAGGATCGGCAGGGATACGGAAATCCTGGTGTTCTCGGTGGCGGGCCGGATCGAGAAGAAGATGTTGTTGCCGATGGCGCGGTCGTGACTCGTCGCAGATTTCGCAAGAAAGGCGGGCGCATGCGGCGTTTCCGCTTTTCGCCGTAGGCCCCATGATCGACTGGACGGATCGGCATTGCCGCTATTCCCACCTGCAGATCAGCCGGGCGGACGTTGCTTTATACCCACATGGTGGTGGCCGATGTGATCATCCACGGCCCTCGCGAACCGCCAGAGCGGAGCGTGACGACAAAACACCAGTTTACGTCAGGCGCTGACCGCCTCCTGCTCGGTCCCCGAAAAATCCACTGCCGCAAAGGCTGCCGCCAGCACCTCCGGCCCAGCGCCGTTTTTCGCGGCATCGGTGGAGAGGATCTGGCGGTAGCGGCGGGCACCGGGCAGGCCAGTGAAGAGGCCGACCATGTGGCGGGCCACGTGCTGCAGCCGGCCGCCGCTCATGATGTGGCGTTCGGCATAGGCCATCATCCGGTCACGCAGCGCCTCCCAGTCCGGCTCGCTCGTAGGCGCGCCGAAGAAGCGCTGGTCGATGTCGGCTAGGATCGCCGCATTCTGATAGGCGGCGCGGCCAAGCATGACGCCGTCGACATGGTCGAGGTGGGCTGCGGCTTCGTCGAGCGTGCGGATGCCGCCGTTGATGCCGATGAAGACGTCGGGCCAGCGCTGCTTCATCCGATAGACGATCTCATAGTCGAGCGGCGGGATCTCGCGATTTTCCTTGGGGCTCAGGCCCTTCAGCCAGGCCTTGCGCGCATGGATCCAGATTGCGTCGGCGCCGGCATCGAGAACGCGGCTGATCAGCTCGGGCAGCGCCTGTTCGGGCTCCTGCTCGTCGACGCCGATCCGGCATTTCACCGTCACCGGCACGGTCGCAACCCTCTTCATTGCCGCGATGCATTCGGCCACCGTTTCCGGCGTCAACATCAGGCAGGCGCCGAAGGTGCCCGACTGGACGCGATCGGACGGGCAGCCGACATTGAGGTTGATCTCGTCATAGCCATAGGGCTGGGCGATCTTCACCGCCTCGGCAAGCTTTGCCGGGTCAGATCCGCCGAGCTGCAGCGCCAGCGGATGCTCGGCGGCGTCATGACCGAGCAGCCGGTCGCGCGGACCGTGGATAATCGCATCGGCCACCACCATCTCGGTATAGAGCAGCGCCTCGCGGCTGATCTGGCGGTGGAAATAGCGGCAATGCCGATCCGTCCAGTCGATCATCGGGGCGACCGCAAAAATCGGCCTCTTTTGCGTCATCGACGTTCCATTGTTCCTTGTTACCGGGCCAGCGCGGCGCGGGCATCCATAAAGGGCGCATATAACACTTGCCAATGCGATCGACAAATGACCGCCGGTCACCACAAACAGAAACGGCGCCCCTTGCGGAGCGCCGTTCATGCCGCCGAAGCGATGTCTGACTTACGAAGCCGAGATGTTGACAGCCTTCGGGCCCTTGCCCATGCGGTCCGGCTCGGTGTCGAAGGTAACCTGCTGGCCTTCGCGCAGCGACTGGATGCCAGAAGCCTGCAGCGCAGAGATATGGACGAAAACGTCCTTTGCGCCGCCGTCCGGCGTGATGAAACCAAAACCCTTGTCCTGGTTGAAGAATTTTACGGTGCCCTTGGTGGCCATTGGGATCGTCCTTTTCCCTTAGTCTGTGTAGTATCCGCGCCCCCGAGAGGAAGCGGACGGCTTTAGCTTTCGCCCCGATCGATTGGGACGAAGGGTCAGTCGGAGAAGTCACGTACGGGGAAAGAACGTCTACGTAGGCGGGTAGTCCCGCGCCGCCTTCCAAACGGAAGGGATTACCACATCAGTCCAGTCACCGGCATGCAAATGCCCGAGTAAGTCAATTCGTGCCAGCATTTCGGGCAAAAAGCAAGCAGGATTATTGTGGCATGCCCGCATCGATACCGGGAAATGCCGAAGATTCAGATACTTGACGGTGGGTTAACGGATTCTTGCACGCCTGTGCCATATCGGGATTCCGTGCCGAAACGGGATGAGCGGCAGATTCGATAGCCGGGCAGGTATTTGTTCGGGGGCGGTCGGGGCGGCGGGCACGCCGATCAGTCTCTTAGTGAGGGTGAGGAGTGGAGCAATCGATCCAGAGAATTGATTGCCCGTGACAAACGCAGGGTCGCCTCGAACCACGAGGGCGGTGGCTGGGCCGCCTACTTATTGCACATCCCCCAGCAATCCGCTCAGGCTCCATGGATTATCACCCTTCTGGTTGGCAATGTCGTCGACCTTCCAGCCGCCGTGTTCGCGTACCAGGGTGTAGAAGAGCGTCACCTCTTCGCCGTTTTCGAACTCCACTTCCACCTCGGCCTTGTCATCCAGCAGGATCGGTTGGCCGATCCTGACGTCGCTGGCGGCGCCGTCCTGACCCGCGATGACGGGATCGAAGTCGATCGCGCCGACATCGCCTTCCGGCGTGTTGTCGAGATCGGTCTGGAGGAGTTCGTTCAGGTGGTCGGAGAAGAAGGTCGAATAGGGCGAGGGCGCCTCGGCGTCGCTGTTGTCGGTGTCGTAGCTATAGAGTGCCTTGAGCAGCGCCTTCGGCGTCTTGTAGGTCTGTGCCGATGCGGGCAAGGCTGCGACCGCCGACACGGCGAGGGCGAGGATGAATGTGGGCAGGCGCATGCGGGCTCTCCTCGGATAAGCGGTGAATCATAGCGGAATCAGGCGCTGAGGTGGAGCGGCATTTTTGGAGGGGTATCAGGGTTAGGCTCGGCCATCGCTGCTTATGAAAGGCTTCGCGCTTGCTTGTGACAGGCGCCCGGGCGAGACTTCCAAATCAAGCTGGGGAGGGTGAGATGAAATGCATCGTCGGATTCTTCATGACCAAGCCTGGAAAGCGCCATGCCTATCTGGCCGCGGCGCAGAACCATCTCGAACAGAGCCGGCTCGACCCGGATTGTCTCTATATCGAGCTGGTGCCGATGCCCGAGCATCCCGACAAGATTCTGCTGGCCGAGGCCTTTACCAGCGAGGAAGCGCATCGCCGGCACGAGGATACGGACCACATGCGTGAGCTATGGGCCGTCGGCCCGACGCTGCTGTCGCATGTCGTTATCGACAATGTGATTTCCGCTCAGGTGGAGCATATCGACGAGCGGTTTGACTGATGCATGCCTGATTTCGCGCGGCCACCCATCGGTGGGGCTTGCGCGACTGCAAGTCCCACCTCGGTGCCCGGCAATTCTGTCGCGGCTAGATCAATGCCTCATGCGACAGCGCAAATGACGGCTCGAAGACGTCCGTTACTGCCAGCGTGAAATCGTGGCTGGTGACGTTTCCGGCCGCGTCATAGGCTTCGGCGGTGAAGGTCAAGCTGTGGGTGCTTTCGTAGTCGATCGCGGCCTTCGTCTGGATCTTGTTACCGACGAGCTTGAAGATGCCGTCGGCGTCATCGGTCAGCCGCCATTTCACCGTGTCGCCTTCCGGATCGCGTGCCGACAGCAGGCCGACCGAGGTGCCGATCGCGATATTCTCGGAGACCGAGCTGCGCGAGAAGGCGAGATTGGTCGGCGCCTTGTTGGCAGGTACTTCGTTGACGTCGAGGACATTGATCGTGATGTCCTTTTCGACCGTGACCTTGCCGTCGGAAACGGCAACCTTGATCGTGTGCAACTTCGCCGTCTCGTAATCCAGAGCCTTGGAGGTGACGATGCGGTTGCCGTTGATCCGGAAGTGATCGTTGGCGCCGTCGAGCAGCGTATAGGTGAGGGTATCGCCATCGGCGTCCCTGGCACTGAGCAGGCCGACCGTGGTCCAGATCGGCGTGTCCTCGGAGAGGGCGGTTTTCGAGAGCTGGATGTTGGTCGGCGCGTTATTGGTGCTCGTGAAGGTTCTCGTGGCAAATTCATAGACGCCGTCGGCAAAACGGGCGAATTCAACGTCGGTCAGGATATCCTCGTCCTGCCCGCTCAGGCTCCTCACGATGTGGGATTCGTTGTCGTAGCGGTAGCCGAGCATATAGTCTGCGAACTTAGCGGAGAAGACCGCCGTGTCGGTGCCGGCGCCGCCATCGATGATGTTGTAGCCGCCGCCGCCCTCGAAAATGTCGTTGCCGTCCGTGCCCGTAAACTCGTCCTCGCCGCCGCCTGCCTTGACGTCAATGCTGGAGCCATAGCCGGTGATAAAAGCTCCGTGGCCTCTCAGCTCATCGGAAAGATCGAGGTGGGCGCTGTCCGTTATTGCCAGTGAGGGGCGAGAAACAACATCGAACGGATTGATCGAGCCAACGATGCTATCAAAGCTTTCGAACTGCGCGCTCGAACCGGCAACCTGAAATCTTGCAGTGTCAAGGACTTCGAAGTTCTCGATCGTCAGACCTCTTAGATCTGGGGCTTGCAGCGTATCGAACCCATCACCGCCATTGACTGTTCCGAAGACCAGTGGAGCGAATGGCTGCACGATGATGACATCGTTGCCATCGCCGGCGTCGATGTCCAAGACTTCGGGCACCAGGCCGAGATCCGGAGAGAAGTTGCCAACATCACCGTCGGTGATCGTATCGTTGCCGGCGCCGCCTCTGATGATGTCATTTCCGCCGTCGCCGAAGATCTGGTCATTGCCGTCGCCGCCATTCAGCGTGTCATTGCCAATTCCGCCATGAAGGTGATCGTTTCCGGCGCCACCATTCAGCGTATCTGCGCCGTCACCGCCCGAGATCGTGTCGTTGCCTGCGCCTGTGGTAATCGTATCGTCGCCGCTCGAACCCGTCACATTTGCGGAGCTTGAGGTCAGTTCGTCGGAAAGGTCTACCGTCCCGGAATCCGAGATAACCAGGCTGGCCGCGACGAGAGGATTGAGCTCGGAGTGGCGAATGACGTCGTAAGCTTCGAACTCGGCGCCGGTCTTGGTAATCGTGGCGCCGTTCGTCTCCAGAATATTCAAAGGAATATCCGGAGGAGTGCTGTTCACTGTGAAAGTTCTCGTGTCGAAATCGTAGACGCCATCGGCGAATTGCGCGAGTTCGACGTCTCTCAGCGTATCCGTACCTTCGAGCGCGCTCGCTACGACATGGCTGCCATTTTCCAATGCAAGGGAATAGTCGGAAAAATTACCGGCGAAAACAGCCGTGTCGGTGCCGTCGCCACCATCGAGCTCGTCGTCGCCGGCGCCGCCGGTCAATTTGTCATTGCCGCCCCTGCCATCGAAAATGTCGTTGCCGCCGCTGCCGTCGAAAATGTCGTTGACGTCGCTGCCCGCAAATACGTCGTCGCCGTCGCCGGTCTTGACGTCAACGCCGGAGGGGTTGTTCCAGCCCCAGATATAAGCTCGGCGTTCCGCCAGCTCGTCGGAAAGATCGAGGTGGGCGCTGTCCGTCAACTCCAAAATAGCGGAATAATTGAAGAACGGATCGGTCGACCCGATGATCTTGTCAAAACTCTCGAACTGCGCGCTCGAACCGCTAACGGTAGATCTTTCCGTATTAAGTACTTCAATATTCTTGATCGTCAGACCGTCGAGCGACGAGGTTTGCAGCATATCGACTCCGGCGCCGCCATCGATTGTTCCTGAAATCAGTGGATTGTATCTCTCCACGACCATGGAATCGTCGCCGTCACCGGCGTCGATGTCGACGAGTTGCTGCTGCTCGCCCGTTCCCGGCCAGGGGACGCCACCGTCATAAATTGTATCGTTACCGGCGCCGCCGATCAATGTGTCGTTGCCGCTACCACCACCGATCACATCGTCGCCGGCGCCGCCGTTCAGCGTGTCATTGCCGTCGTTGCCTGAGATAGTATCGTTGCCCGCGCCCGTCGTGATCACACTGCCGTAGTAAGAGCCAGTCACGTTTGCAGAGACGGAGCCCAATTCGTCGGCCAGATCTGCCACGCCCGAATCTGAGATGGCGAGGGTGACGGCGGCGAGGGGGCTGGTTTCAGAGTCGCGGATAACATCGTAGGCTTCGAACTCAGCGCCGGTCTTGGTAACTGCGGCGCCGTTCGTGTCCAGAATATTCAAGGCCATATATATATCTTTCCCCAAAAGATGCGTTGTACTCGGCAATATGAGACATCCGCGAAAGAACTGTTTTATAACTCAGCGGACGACAACCCCTCGGGGATCTATGCCAATCCCCGATTAAGTTTTCAATGCAAAATTGTGTATTTTCGTTGGCTTTAATGAAAAACTAAGGATGAAATACTGGGAAACGAATTTTAATTTGAGAACTCAAAGACATACTTTGGTCTCCTAAATACTATTATCTTTCATTTTCGGGTAAGGACGCTCTCGCGAAAATTGTGTTTTCAGCGAGGTCGCCGCTGGTGCCGCACCGCGCGACCATCCGCGTCACTATCGCAGGTTGGTGCTGGCTTCGACTTGTTCCGGCTTCCCGCGCGGGAGACCTCACATGAGCTTGATGAGCCCCGCCTCGGTTGGGATAAATCCGCAGGCGCGGTAGAAGCCGGTCAGGTGCGGTTCGAAATCGACATGCAGCCACTCTGCGCCACGCTCCCGCGCAATCCTTGTCGCTTCCCTGACCAACCGCGTCGCGATCCCGTGCCGGCGCATGTCAGGGTGAACTAACGTATCGAGGATGAAGGCATGGATGCCGCCGTCCCAGGCGACGTTGACGAAGCCGACGAGCCGATCGTCCTGATAGGCGCCGATATGGGCGAGGCTGTGGGACAGGATGGCGGTGAAATCGCGGTTGTGCGGGCTGCCCCAGGCGGCGGAAAAGAGCGCGTTCAGTTCCGCGGCGGAAGGGAAGGGGTCAATGCGCAGGTCCAGCATGGGCGGTTCCCTTCATTCAGCGGGTATGGAGGTCTTCCGATCAAGGGGCGGGCGAGGTTGCAGGCTCATTCCGTCACAGCGACGAGCCGGCCGTCGCGTCTTTCGAAAATCCTGTCGGAGAGAAAGTCGACGCCGCGGTGCTTCGCCATGTCGATCAGCTGCCGGGCCGTGATCAGTGCGGAGGGCGCTTTTCGGTCGATCACGGCGACCTCGTCGCGCTGGCGCAGGATCAGCAAGGCGCCATCCGGGAAATTCTTGTCCACCATCGCCCAGAATTCATCCGTCAGCACGATGGTCGGCGTCAGCGGCGGGTTATCGTCGATCCGGTAGGCGATCATGTGATCGTTGACCCGTTCTTCCTGGACCTTCGACATTTCCCGCAGAATATTCCCCTGCGCGGCCTGGCGGATCTCGGCGACGGAGCGCTCACCGAGATCGGCGCGCGAGAGCCCGACCAGGCTCTGCGGCGTGTCCAGCTGCAAGACGATCGCCACGTCGCCGGCAAGTTCCTCCGCCAGGGACGTTGCCGCATCCTGCTCATTCCCTGGCTGCCGGAAGCGGATATTGGCGAAGACATGCTGCAGGTCGAGTTCCGACCTGCAGACCGTGACGAGAACGCTCTGCACGAGGTTTTCGATGGCGGCCTCGCGGTCCAGATCGTTGCGGAGCGTATAAAGCCTGCCGTAGACGTTGGTGACATCGACCGTCCCCGTTACGGCTTCGCTGCCACCATTGGCAAGCCGCACGCGGAGAACGGCGGGATTGCTGGGGTCGATCGCAACCTCTTCGACCTCGGGCTCGCCGCGCAGGCGCTCGGCAACGGCGTCGCGCAGCTGCGCCAGCGTTTCGGGCGGTGTGGCAGAGATGGGCTGCGCTTCGGAGCGGAGGCCTATTTTGGAGAGAAGGGTCTTGAACATGTCGGCGTTCCCCTAATGTGCGATGTCCGCGTAAGCTGCCGCCGGCGTCAGGATTAAGGCGAGGCCGACTGAAAAGATTGATGATCTGCATCCCGGCCTCCTGCGCCGGCGAAAGAGGCGACAGCCGCCCGGTCGCCGACCGAGACGCGTTGCGGCGAACCGGATTTACGCGGCGCGTTTCAGGCGTTCGTTCATGCCTATCGTTCCCCGAAGCAGCCGCGGCGGCCGGCCGCCAACAGAAGCTAGGGCAAAGCTGTTGCCGATCAATGACGGGTGCGGCGCATCGGCCGGGATAGGGCGGCGGCCTCACGCCAGCTTGATGAGGCCTGCCTCGGTGCGTACGAATAGGCAGGCGCGATAAAAGGAGGTCAGGTGCAGTTCGAAATCGACATGCTGCCACCCTGCGCCCCGCTCCCGCGCCCCCCGCGTCGCTTCCCTGACCAATCGTGTCGCGATCCCCTGCCGCAGCATGCCGGGGTGAACTTGAGGTGTCGGGGATGAAAGCCGCCATCCTAGGCGACGTTGACGAAGCTGATGAGCGTGTTGTCGTGGTAGGCGCCGATATGGGCGAGGCTGCGGGAGAGGATGGGAGTGAAGTCGCTCGGGGTGGGGGTGCTCCAGCCGGCGGACCAGAGGGCGTTGAGTTCGATGGCGGAGGGGAATGGGTCGATGCGGAGTTCTGGCATGGGTGGCGGCTCCTTCATTTATGCTGGCTGTGTTTTGGCTGGCTGCATTCGAAAGATAAAACCGGACGAGCAGCCGGTGATCGAGACGAGCGGAGGGAGGCAGGGTCACAGCCAAATATCCGAGGTCGAAATGCAACGCAAACTTGTTGACGACTAAAGTGCGCGGTTTTGAATTGCTCAATATAGGCTATGGTTGCAGCAAAGCCGGAGGGATTTATGGAAGACGACAAGCCACTATTTGAAATCGATCAGGATGCAGAGACGCCGGATCCGGACGAAACTCCAATCAAAGATAGGAAGTATTTACGCAACCGTATGACCTCGCCGTCGAATCGCTAGTTGATCAAATTAGATCGGACACGATATTTCTTCGTCCTCTAACAGAAAAACCTCGGTTTCAGCGTCAGTACGTCTGGACTAACAATATAGCCTCTAAGCTTATAGAATCTATAATTCTTAATGTACCTATACCTCCTTGCTATCTTTCGCAGAATGATGATTTTGAATTAGATGTAATTGACGGCCAGCAGCGATTATACTCAATTTATAGGTTTGTTGAAAATCAATTCCAATTGTCTAACCTTGAAGTTATATCTGAATTTAACGGCCAGAGATTCTTTGAGCTTCCTTCAAAAATTCAAAGGCAAATTAAAACGCATACACTTCGTTGCGTGTTGATCACTAATGAATCTCATCCTGAGGTTAAATTTGATGTATTTGAGAGGTTGAACACAAATACCGTTCCTTTGAACGCTCAGGAATTGAGAAATTGTGTCTATCGAGGAACATTAAATATTCTTCTCAACGAGTGCTCGGAATACCCGACCTGGCTAAAAATACTGGGGAAATCAAAGCCAGATAAAAGGCTGCGCGACGAAGAATTAATTCTACGATTCTTCGCATTCCATAATCTCGGCCTTGAGAGTTATAGGACCCCACAGAAACATTGGCTAAACGACGCCGCAAAGGACGGCAGGCGGTTTTCAGAGCAGAAAATAGCACAGCTGCAAGGCCTGTGGAGAAATATGATAAATACATCGCTGGTTATGTTTGACGCACGGGAATGTTTCAGGAGATCAGGATCAAGGGCGGTCAACAGAGCGCTATTCGATCTCATCGCTTATTCACTAAGGGAGATAAGCCAAGAGCAAGCGATAGGATTGCGAGCTGAATTTCGAGCAAAATTTCTGTCTCTGGAACACAACCCTGAATTTCAGGATTTAATTAGTCGCTCAGTCGATCACAAAAGGAGAACGAATAGGCGTTTTGAGATTTGGCAGAACGCTATGGCGGATCTATTTCAATGACGAGGCATACTGAGGCCTATTCTTCGTTTGTGGAGAGACTTGGTGAGATAGCTTTGTTAATTGCTCTTGCTCAAAAAAAAGAGCGAAGCAATGCTATCGCACATGGAAAGGAAATTAACGCGTTTTGTCGTGGCGCAGTAGTTTTGTTATCCAGTCACGTTGAAGCTTATATTAAAGAGCTTGGTGAATGCGCTCTTGAGAGATTTTACCAGCGTAAGGTCGACAGATCGGGAATGTCGGCTCGCATATTTTATAACATATCCAAAGATTTTGTTGCCGATATAAAAGATACCGCTGATCCCGAGAGGATCGCAGAGAAAATATTCCTTTTTATTGAGAGCGATCTTAAATTTTGGTCAAAGAGCGGCGCGTTTTCATTGCAAATCCCGACAGAGAAATTTAACAAAGGCTTCTCCAACCCAGCTTTTGGCAAGGTGAAATCATACTTTTCAAGATTTGGTTATGAACACTATCGCCATGATTTCTATCGGGAACTTGGCAAGAATGCCCAAACTACAGAAAATATGTTAGACAGTATGGTGGCTCTGCGGAATAATATTGCCCATGGCGATCTAAGTGCGACCAGAACTCCAAGAGAGATTAACGAAATGATGGATATCATAAAAGATTTTTGCCGCAGCACTGACAATATTTTCTCGAGGTGGTGCAAGCTTCATCATTGTCCGATTAGATAAGCTTAACTGGGAGGGCAGCCCGAGCTAGGACGATAAATATTTCATTTTTGCTCGGAAATTCATATTGGTTGGGACTTTCAACAAGCATCGCTGATTCTTTGCGACAGAGAGAGATGTTCAAAATTCCTCGAGTGCCAGCCCGTGCTTTCGATTAAAATACAGTCTATCCAAATTCTGAGCTTATTTCCAACTTGGATAATCTCGGTTTGCATGGTTATTTCCCCGGCCGCCCGGTCTTCCCCTTCGTCCGCCCCTTGCGCTTCTGCTCGCCCGGGTCCTCATAGCTCCCCACACCCGTCTTCCCGCGCACGACCGGCCGCACGTCGTCGCGCTCCGGCTGCCCTTCGAGCAGCGGTGAAAACCGCTTCGTGCCCTTCTGCCCTGCGCTTGCGCTTCGGGCGTTCGTTGCTGCAATCGATTCACTGGATCGATTGCTACGCTTCGCGTACCGCGCCTCACCATCCGGCTTTTCCGGCAGTGCGCCGGTGACCGGTTTTTCGGTTCGGCCGACCGTCATTTCATCGAGGTCGTTTTTGCGGAAGAGGGTCTTCTTGGCGGGGTCGGCGATGTCGCGGCCCATCTCATCCAGAGCGGGTTTGCGGAAGAGAGGAGTGGTGGTGTCGGTGCCCGGGCCCATGTCGTCGAGGCTGGGTCTGGAGAAGTAGGAAGAGGTGGCCCCCTCATCCGCCCTGCCGGGTACCTTCTCGCCGGCTGCCGGAAGGGACTCGCGGGTCGCTTTGGCGTTCCGTCTGACGCCTTCCATCGCCTTTGACTCTTCTCTGGCCATCGGATCGTCCATAATCGCCAGCTCGGCAGCCTTGAGGCGTTTGATTTCGTCGCGGAGGCGGGCGGCTTTTTCGAAGTCGAGGTCGGCGGCGGCGTCGCGCATGCTCTTTTCGAGTGCGTTGAGATGGGTCTGCAGGTTGTTGCCGACGAGGTTGCCGCCATCGGCGAAGCCCTTGCCGGAGACGCCCGAGATATCGGCGCGGACGTGGTCGCGTTCGTAGACGGAGTCGAGGATGTCGGAAATCCTGGCCTTCACCGATTCCGGCGTGATGCCGTGTTCCTGGTTGTAGATCATCTGCTTTTCGCGGCGGCGGCTGGTTTCCTCCATCGCCCGCTTCATCGAGCCGGTGACCTGGTCGGCGTAGAGGATGACCTTGCCGTCGACGTTGCGGGCGGCGCGGCCGATCGTCTGGATCAGCGAGGTCTCCGAGCGCAGGAAGCCTTCCTTGTCGGCGTCGAGGATGGCGACGAAGCCGCATTCGGGAATGTCGAGGCCTTCGCGCAAAAGATTGATGCCGACGAGAACGTCGAAGGCGCCGAGGCGGAGATCGCGCAGGATCTCGATACGCTCCAGCGTGTCGATGTCGGAGTGCATGTAGCGGACGCGCACGCCCTGCTCATGCAGATATTCGGTCAGGTCCTCGGCCATGCGCTTGGTCAGCACGGTGCAGAGGGTGCGGTAGCCCTTCGCCGCGGTTTCGCGGATTTCGCCGAGCACGTCGTCGACCTGACTGCGGGCCGAGCGGACCTCGACCGGCGGGTCGATCAGGCCGGTCGGGCGGATCACCTGTTCGGCGAAGACGCCGCCTGATTGTTCCATCTCCCAGCCGCCGGGTGTGGCCGAAACGGCGATGGTGTCGGGGCGCATGGCGTCCCATTCCTCGAAGCGTAGCGGCCGGTTGTCCATGCAGGAGGGCAGACGGAAGCCGTATTCGGCCAGCGTCGCCTTGCGCCTGAAGTCGCCCCGGTACATGCCGCCGATCTGCGGCACGGTGACATGGCTTTCGTCGATGAAGACGAGGGCGTTATCGGGGATATATTCGAACAGCGTCGGCGGCGGGTCGCCGGGGTCGCGGCCGGTGAGATAACGCGAATAGTTCTCAATGCCCTGACAGGAGCCTGTGGCTTCGAGCATTTCGATATCGTAGCGGGTGCGCTGCTCCAGGCGCTGGGCCTCCAGCAGGCGGCCGGCCTTTTCCAACTCGGCAAGGCGCAGCCTGAGCTCCTCCTTGATCGACTTGATGGCGCCGTTCAGCGTCGGGCGCGGGGTGACATAGTGCGAATTGGCGTAGATCTTCACCGATTTGAGGTCGCCGACCTTCTGGCCGGTGAGCGGGTCGAACTCGGTGATGGCGTCGATCTCGTCGCCGAACATCGAGATGCGCCAGGCGGCATCCTCCAAGTGGGCGGGGAAGAGCTCGATCGTGTCGCCGCGCACCCGGAAGGATCCACGGGTGAAATCCATGTCGCGGCGCTTATATTGCTGGGCGACGAGGTCGGCCAGCAACTGGCGCTGGTCGAGCCGGTCGCCGACCGACATCTGGAAGGTCATCGCCGTATAGGTCTCGACCGAGCCGATACCATAGATGCAGGAGACCGAGGCGACGATGATGCAGTCGTCGCGTTCGAGCAGCGAGCGCGTCGCCGAGTGGCGCATGCGGTCGATCTGCTCGTTGATCGAGCTTTCCTTCTCGATATAGGTGTCGGAGCGCGGCACATAGGCTTCCGGCTGGTAATAATCATAATAGGAAACGAAATATTCCACCGCATTGTCGGGGAAGAAATTCTTGAATTCGGAATAGAGCTGGGCGGCCAGCGTCTTGTTCGGCGCCAGGATGACGGCCGGGCGCTGCGTCGCCTCGATTACCTTGGCCATGGTGAAGGTCTTGCCGGAGCCGGTGACGCCGAGCAGCACCTGGCTGCGGTCGCCATTCTCCAGCCCCTCGACGAGGTCGCGGATGGCTGTGGGCTGGTCGCCGGCCGGCTCGTAATCCGACTGCATGCGGATGGCGATGCCGCCTTCTGACTTGTCGGGGCGGGCAGGGCGGTGCGGCGTCCAGATCTTGCCGTTCTTGTGCAGCGGATTGCCGCTCTCGATCAGCGCCGACAGCGCCTCGACCGTGGCGGTGACGGCAGTGCCGGCCTGCAGCGACGAGGCCTCCTCCAGCGTCGTATCCATGCCGGAAACGGGATTGAGGCCGGCGGCCGCGCGCGTCTTCGGATCGGTCGAGCCGCCCATGGAGGTGCCGCGCGCCGATTTCGAGGCGCTGACGCCGCCGTCGCTGGTTTTCGTCCTGGCGGCGATTTCCACCTTCTTGCGGTGCTTGCCGGCCTTGGAGGCGATCTGGCGCTGGGTCTCGACGCCCGAGGTTTCGGCATCGGCCTCCAGCTGCCTCACCCAATCGGCAACCGAGCCTGAGAGGGGGGCTCCCTCAAAAGACGATTGAGGGGCTTCCTCGAAGCCATTCGGGGCGGGGGATTTCTTCGGAGATCTTGCCATGGCGGGAATATGGAGAGAGTCAGCGCGAAAGTGAAGAGGGAAAGAGTACAAAAGGGAAACGAATGAATCGTTCGGATTGGCTTAATAATTCCGAACCTTGTGGCGCTGGCGGTCGGCATGCCCGCCCCGCCCTTCGAGGTCCCTGCGGGGCACCTCTGGGTGAGGCTCTCTTGGGCGCCGGCGCTGGCGTCCCCTCGAACCCAAAGGTGAGCGCATTTCTGTCATCGGCGCGGCATCCTCCAGCTGCCCTCATGCTGAGGTGCGGAGCCCGCAGGGCGGAGCCTCGAAGCACGTGCTCGGCATTGCTCCTTGCAGCAAGGACAACCGAGTACATTCTCGGCGAATAAAAGTCTGTGGTTGAATGGCCTGCCGCCTCCCGCAATGCGCGAGGTAATGTTACAGCTGCTGCGCGAATTGGGGACCATTCATGAACAAGATAATCATTGCATTCGCTGCGACCGCGGCGCTTGCCGGCTGCGCCAAACGTCCTGACGCCATCGTCCAGGTCGATATTCCGATGGCCGCCTATACGAACCTCAGTTGCGAGGCGCTCGCAGTGGAACATAAGAAAGAGAAGGCCAAGCTCGACGACCTGTCCAAGCAGCAGATCAGCGCAGCGAACGGCGATGCTTTCGGTGTCTTCCTCGTCGGCGTCCCCATCGGCAGCGTCGCCGGGGGAGACAAGGAAGGCGAAATTGCCGCGTCAAAAGGCAAGGTTTCGGCCATGCAGTCCGCGGGAATGAGCAAGGGCTGCAAGCTGCCCGGCTGACAGCCGCGGCCGCAACCATCGAGATCGGCCCGGCCAAAAGTGAGGCATTGGCCGGCGATCCCGCTTTCAATATCCATTCGCCACCTGTCGTTTCTTCGCCGAAAGCTCGACGGCATTGGTGAAATGCCGCGCGGCGATCGTCCGAACCCTCGTATGGGAACCGGAATCGGCCTTCCGCAGTTGGTTTCCTGTCACTTCAGCTTCAGGTGCTACTGCCATTAGCGACCATTCTGCCTTCTGGGAAACCCCCATCTCGATCGACCTTGATACCGGTGAACGGCTGGTTTTGCGCTCACCGCAGGATGCGCTTTATGCACTCGTCTCGGACTGGCCGGTCAATGGCGGCGTCCATCAGCAAAGGGCGATCGATTTCTGCCGGGCCTGGCTTGCCGGACGGATGCCGGCCGAGACGGTGCGGCAGGCCTTCATCCTGGCCGCGCTGGAAGCCGGCGTGCCGCTCCATGATGACGAAGACGGGGCCGAAGCCGCGGTTGTGAATCCTCCAGTATAGGAGGAGCGACGCCGGCTACATTCAGTCTTCACGCGGCCCGGTATTCCCCAGCATCGACAATATTCCGTTTATGTATTGCAAATAAGAGGCGAGGCGCCTGGCAGCCTCGCGATCACTTTCCGGCGGCGGTCCTGCTCAAACCGTGAGGACCATCCCCACGCTCGCAGGCGCACCATCCTCAGAAAACGGACGCCCTGGAGTCATCCGCAGCCGGCGCTCTGCAATACCACACGATGACGGCAATCGTTCCAATGGGAGCGAGCACCCCAAGGAGCTGGTGCCATCCGCTTCGGTTGATGTCGTGAAGACGCCGTGTTGCCATGGCGATCGACGGAAGAAGCGTGGCCAGCGACCATATCCCGTTCAATGTTACTGTTCGATCAACAAGGTATAAGGCGATGCTGACGAGAACGACGAAGAGCGTCGAAAACCAGAATTCCGATCGGCTGGCTCTGCCGGTGAAATCCACATATTTCTTGAAATAGCTGCTGATCGCCTGGCCGAAACCCATTGGCTGCGGCGGGCCGCCGAAGCGGTTCGGCCCGGCGGGCGGTTTTCGGAGGATGAAGATCAATGCCACCGGGATCAAGACGACCAGCCAGTGGAAGAGAGAAAAGCTGCCCATGAGATACCCCAACGATTTGAATGCCATAGAGATAAGCAATGTTCGTTGCCGGAAGATTAATTGGTTTGCAATCTGACGCGATCGGCAATCACAGCGTGAGAAACGGCGGCTGCCAGTATGGACGCTTGGAAGAGGTTTGCAGCGCAACTGGCAGCTCAGGGCTTGGCCAGCACCCGTGCCTGCACCGGCTGCTCGATGCCCTTGAGCACAAGCATGCGGGTTTCGGCGCCTGCGGCGAGATCGGCAGCCTTCGCCGCCGTTTCGGAGGAGATCAGGATCTCGCCGGCGGCGGCCTGGGATTCGAGCCTTGCGGCCTGATTGACGACGCCGCCGATCGCAGTGAAATCGCTGCGGAAGCTTGAGAATTCGCCGATCTGGACCTCACCGGAATGGATACCGACGCCGACGCCGAGGGTGCGGCCGGGCAATGCCTCGAGTGTCAGGCCGTTCAGCGCGGCGGCGCAGTTTTGCTGGATCTCCTGCGCAGCCAGAATCGCCGCGCCGGCGTGGTCCTTTCGGACGATCGGGAAATTGAAGATCGCCATCAGGCCGTCGCCCATCTGCTTGTTGACGATGCCGTCATGCGCCCAGATCGCCTGCGCGCAGCGATCCTGAAACAGGCTGACGATCTCGCTCAGCTGCACCGCCTCGATGCGCTCCGACAGATCCGTGAAGCCCCTGATATCGGCAAACAGGATGGTGGCATCGACGGTGATCTGGCGCTGCTTCTTGACATATTGGAAGGAGCGTTCGCAGATCGTGCAGATATCGGGATTCATCTTGCTGCGGGTGATGCCTAAGGCGCGGAAGGGCAAGGCGAGAGGGCCGCCGATCGGAATCGGCATATGCATCTGGTCCCAGCAGCCGCGACAGATTCGGGCGCTGCCGTGCCTGGCCGGCTCTGTGGAAGAGGCTGTCGTCATATCTCGCAATCCATCGCCTGATAGGAAAAAATGAGCTTCCGACACTCGCCTGCTTTTGGCAACTCTCCCGACCTTCGAGGGCGACGATGGCTCGAACTATTTCGTCCGGAGCCCCATCCTTATCGGACACGTCGCCACTAAGTTGAATATCGCCCCGCCCGACGATAGCATCGCGGTGGGACATACTGTAGGATATTGTTAGTAATACATTCGCTCTCCAGGAAAGACCGGGGATGGAGCGCCGTCTTGCCGCAATCCTGATCGCTGATGTCGTTGGTTACAGTCGATTGAGCCAGATCGACGAAGAGGGCACCCGTGCGCGTTTTCAGGCGGACCAGAACGATGTCTTCGAGCCGGCGATCACGCGTCACCATGGCCGGCTGGTCAAAACCATGGGCGATGGTCTGCTGGTCGAATTTCAGAGTGTCGTCGATGCCTTGCGCTGCGCGGTGGAGGTTCAGCAACTGAAAGCCCAGCAGAGTGTCGCGGCGCTGCCGGAGCATCGGCTCGAGTTCCGGATCGGCATCAATCTCGGCGATATCATCGTCGAAGGCGAAGACATCCAGGGCGACGGCGTCAATATCGCCGATCGAATACAGGCGCTGGCCGAACCGGGCGGTATCGCCATATCGGGCACGACATACGACCAGGTGAAATCGAAAGTCCCGGTCGGTTTCGCTTCGCTCGGCGAACAGCGATTGAAGAGCATCACCGAACCGGTCCGGGTCTATCGCATCCTGCTTGACCCCACTGCTGCCGGCAAAACCCGCGGGCGCCTGCCGAGACGCCGGCTCGTTGCCGGCATCGCAGCGGCCATCGTCCTTGCTCTTTCGGGCGCAGCACTCTGGTGGCAGCCATGGATGCCGGCAAAACCACCGGGTCCTGGCGAACGTTTCGCCTATCCTCTGCCGGACAGGCCCTCAGTCGCGGTTCTTCCCTTCATCAATGTCAGCGGCGACACTGAGCACGACCATCTTGCAGCGGGATTGACGGACGATCTGATCACCGAATTGTCCAAAGTATCAGGCCTCTTCGTCATCGCCCGCCACTCGGTCTTCGCCATCCAGGGCTCCGTCGGCAAGATCCAGGACGTGGCCGCCGAACTCGGCGTCAAATATGTGCTCGAAGGAACCTTGCAGCGGGCCGGGCCGCGGCTGCGGATCAATGTCAAACTGATCGACGCGGTCTCCGGCCTGTCGCTCTGGGCCGAACGCTACGATCGCCAGTATGCCGACCTCTTTGCCGTTCAGGACGATGTGATCGGCAAGATCATCTCGGCCCTGTCGGTCAAGCTCAGCGCGCGCGAGCGCGACCAACTGGCCCGGATCCCGACCGAAAATCTCGAAGCCTACGATTATTACATGCGGGCCGAGCAGGAAGGCTTCATCTTCAGGGATGTCGATACCTATCGCCGGACGCTGTCCTTCTACCAGAAAGCGATCGATCTCGATCCGGGCTTTGCCAATGCCCATGCGGGAATCGCGCGCGTAGCCGTCGATGTCTGGCGCAACGACTATAATTACCTCTGGTCGGCTGCCGTCGCCCGCAAGATCGCCTATGACGCCGCCGGGCAGGCCCTCAAGCTGGATCCCAACAATGCGAGGGCACACACCGTGCTTGCCCTGCTGCAATGGGTGGATGGACGCGAGACGGAGGCCAAAAATTCCGCCAACATGGCGGTTGCGATGGAGCCGAACGATGCTGAGGCCGCCGCCAACCTCGCTCTCATCCTGGTCCACACCGGAAGCAGCGGGCAGGCCATCACGGAGATGGAAAAGGCTTTGCGGCTCGACCCTTCGCCGGCGTCGAGCTTTCAACTGCTGGCGGGGATCGTCTTTTATACCGCGGGCGATGATCAGCGCGCGATCTCGCTGATAGAGCCGACGCTCGACAGCCTGCCGAAGGTCGAGCCGGCACGCGAATACCTGGCGGCGGCCTATGCCGACCAGGGCAATGAAACCAAGGCTGCAGCGGAGACGGCAAAGCTGCTGGAGCTCTTCCCCGAAAGCAATCTCACCTATTACGGCTATCTCTATGATTACTGGCGGGACGGCGATCTGCAGCGCCATCTGGCCGCATTGCGCAAGGCCGGCATCCCCGAGTGGCCCTTCGGTTTTACAGGCAGTCAAGCCGACAGGCTCGGCGAGGCAGACCTGCGCAATCTTGTCGATGGCAAGAGCTGGACCGGCAAACACAAGAACGGCACGGATTTCACCCAATATTTCGACAAGGCTGGAAACACTGCCTATCGCAGCGCGAATACCAACATCACCGGTATCGTCGAGGTGCGAGGCGACAGTCTCTGCGAAAAATTCGACGGCTATTTCCTGGACCGGATGGTGTGCGGATATGTTTACCGCAACACGTCAGGTGAGCAGCGCGACAGGCAGTACATACATGTCACGCCGCGCGCCTTGACGTTCTTTTCACCCACACCCTGACGGGTCGGGCCTTGCGGCTTCATT
>NZ_VSZV01000132.1:2723-6616 GCF_008919455.1 Rhizobium sp. PEPV16 | reverse complement strand
GCCACCTGCGCTACCTGCTCGAACTCGCCGCAGTGATTGGCATTGTCGCCGCCGGCCAGACGCTCGTCATCCTGACGGGCGGCATCGATCTCTCCGTCGGCGCGGTCATCACCGTCACGGCGATCCTGCTGCCGTTGATTTCGCCCGCCTGGGACCCGACCGGCCTCGCCGGCATTGCGGCAGCCCTTGCCATCGCCACCGGCATCGGCCTGATGAACGGCGCCGGTGCTGCCTATCTTCGCGTGCCGCCGATCATTATGACGCTTGCCATGGCGACCTTCCTGCAGGGCTTGCTCGTTATCGTCGCCGGCGGCAGCGCGGTCACCGTCAGCAACCCGGCGGTCATTCTGCTCGGGCAGGCGCGGCCGCTCGGCATTCCCTCGGGCATCATTTTGTGGCTCGTCGTCTCGATCGTCGTCCTGCTGCTCGTCCACCGCATGCCGATCGGCGCCCGTTTCCTGGCGCTTGGGGCAAACCCGCTGGCGGCCCGGCTTTCCGGCGTCAGCGTCACCCGCAACACGCTGATCGTCCATACCCTGTCGGGCTTTTTCGCGGGGCTTGCCGGCATTCTCGTGCTGGGCATGAACCGGCAGGGGTATGTCGGCATCGGCGACCCCTATCTGCTGACTTCGATCGCCGCCGTCGTGCTCGGCGGCACCTCCATCCTCGGCGGCCGCGGCACCTATGCCGGGACCATTCCCGGGGCAATCCTGCTCGTCACGACGACGGCGCTGATCACTGTGGTCAACGCCTCGCCCGGCTGGCGGTCGATCATGTTCGGCACGCTGATCCTTGCCCTTCTGCTTGTTTCCGGCCGCGAGGCGCGCCGATGACGGCGCGCTATAACGGGCCGGTAATCGACCCGCATCACCACCTCTGGGACCTCAGCCTGCAACGCCATCCCTGGCTGCAGAAGGCCCGAGCTTCTGGAGAAGAGATGGTTTTCGGAAGCCTCGCACCGATCCTGCGCGACTATGGCATCGACGATTATCGCGCCGACGCCGCGCGCCAGAAGGTGATTGCAACCGTGCATGTGGAGGCCGGCTGGTCCGTTGCGTACCCGCTGGAAGAGAGCCGCTGGCTGGATGGCCTCGACCGCAGCTCCGGCGTGGCGCACCGTTATATCGCACGCGTGCCCCTCGACGGGCCGGACGCCTTGCGCCTGCTTGAGGCGGAAGCGGCAAACCCGAATGTCGTCGGCATTCGCGATATTCTGAGCTGGCACCCTGAAGCGGCGAAGAGTTTTGCTTCGCGCGCGGACCGCATGGGCGACCCGGCCTGGCGGGCGGGGTTAGCTCACGCCACCCGGCTCGGGCTGGTCTTCGACCTGATGCTTTATCCCTGGCAGATGGGCGAGGCGCTCGAGCTTGTGCGGGCTTTTCCGGAAACGCTATTTGTGCTCAACCACGGCGGCAGCCCGGCCGACCGGACGGAGGACGGCATGGCGCTCTGGCGCCGTGGTCTGCGGGCGCTCGGCAATGAGCAGAACATGCGCCTGAAGATCTCCGACCTCGTCGCCTACGACAATGCGTGGACGCTCGAAAGCCTGCGGCCGGTGATCGAGCATTGCCTCGATTGTTTCGGCCCGGCGCGCGCCATGTTCGCGAGCGACTTCCCGGTCGCCGGCCTGCATGCCTCTTTCGATGAGGTCTACCAGGTTTTCCGCACGGTCGCCTCGCAGCTGTCTTACGACGAGCAGCGCACCCTGTTCTTTGCCAGCGCCAATGAAACCTATCGCCTCGGTATCACCGATCCGGCCGAGATCAGGAGTGGCTGCGATGTCTGACCTTCACACCACGACGGAAAGTGTGCTGATCGACGAGCGGGTGCGCGGCTTTCCGCCGGGCAATCTGCCGCTTGCGCTTGCGGCAATCGGCAAGCAGGGATGGAAGCCCTATGACGGCAGGATGGCCCTGCCGCTGATCTCGCTCGACCGGCAGGCTTTCTCCGGCAATGTCGAACTGATGATGGCCTATGTGAAGAGCCATGGTGCCGAGATCGCGCCGCACGCCAAGACACCGATGTCGACGGCACTGGCGGACGCGCTTCTGGCGGCAGGCGCTTGGGGCACGACAGTCGCCGACATCCGCCAGGCTGCGGTCCTGCTCAAGGCGGGACAGCGCCGCTTGATCCTTGCCAACGAGATCGGCGGGGCCGCCGCCGCCCGCCGGCTTGCGGCCCTGCTTGGCCAATATCCCGATGCGGAACTCCATGTCTTCGTGGATTCGACGGCGCTGGTCGAGGCTCTTTGCTCCGCCTGGCAGCAGCGTGCGGATCTGCCGCCGCTCGGCCTGCTGGTGGAGTTCGGTGCCGGCCGCACCGGTGCCCGCAGCGGCGGCGCTGCCGAAGCAATTCTCGAGGCGATCCTTGCCGCGGAGACGCCGTCCTTTAAGCTGACGGGCATCGCCGCCTATGAAGGCGCAGCCGCGACCGCCGATGCGGAAGAGACGATGCGTCGCATCGAGGCACTGATGGCGGTGACATCAGATTTCCTGCCGAAGCTGCGCGCCTGCATAGGGAACGAGCGACCGCTCCTGGTCACGGCCGGCGGCTCGGTCTTTTTCGACGTCGTGATTGCCAGGCTTTCAGCCGCCGTTGCGGCCGATCCCGCCTGCCGGCTGGTGCTGCGCAGCGGCGCGATCTTCTTCCACGATCACGGTATCTACGAGCGCGGCCTTGCCGGCCTCGATGCACGCGGCGGTTTCCGCATTGGCGGCGAGACGGTTTCGGCGGCTGCGGGTTTCCGTCCGGCGCTGCGGGTATGGGCCGAGGTCCTCTCCCGGCCGGAGCCGCGGCTGGCGATCTGCGGCATGGGCATGCGCGACGTGGCGATGGACCAAGGCCTGCCGCGGCCGTTGGCGCTCTATCGCAATGGTGCGTATCTCGCCGATCTCGCGGGCGCCGAAGTTTTCCGCCTCAACGATCAGCACGCCTTCGTCGCACTTGCCGACGGCAGCGACGTCGCGGTCGGCGACGTCATCGAGTACGGCATCTCGCATCCCTGCACCTGCCTTGACCGGCATGCCATCCTCTACGGCCTCGACCCGGACCATTCGGTGACCGCGGCCTATCTGACCAGCTTCGGCTGAACTCTCCCTCCAAAAGCAAGAAAAGGAAAACCCGCAATGATCCAGCGTTATCAGAAAGGTTCGCGTATGAGCCAAGCCGTCAGCTACGGCGGCCTCGTCTATATTGCCGGCCAGGTCGCGGAAAATCGCAAGGCTGATATCAAGGACCAGACCCGCGACGTGCTTGGCAAGATCGACGCCCTATTGCAAGAAGCCGGCATCGATCGCTCGCGCCTCATCGCCGTCAACGTCTTCCTGCCGGCGATCGTCGATTTCGAGGCGATGAACAGCGTTTATGATGACTGGATCGACATCGAAAACCCGCCGGCCCGCGCCTGCACCGAAGCTCGTCTGGCCGATCCCGATCTGCGCGTCGAAATGACCGCGATAGCTGCTCTTTGACGGCATCGCAACCGCCCTCACTGGAGACATCATGCACAGCGGTCTCGTCAATCCGATCGACTTTTTGCGCGAGGGCCGGCAAGCCGGCCACCTCGCCATTCCCTATTCGATCGACCGGTCGCCCTATTATCAGATCCGCATTCCGATCCTTCGCCTGAAAAATAGCGAGGGGCCGTCTTTGCTGCTGATGGCCGGCAATCATGGCGACGAGTATGAGGGCGAACTCCAGCTCGGCCGGCTGATGCGGCTGTTGGATGTCGCCGAGATCCGCGGCGCCGTCACCATCCTGCCGATGGCGAACCTGCCGGCGGTGATGGCGGCCAAGCGCTGCTCGCCCTTCGACGACGGCAATCTCAACCGGGCCTTTCCCGGCGATCCCACCGGCTCGCCGACGGCGCGGATGGCGGACTTCCTCGAACACGA
>NZ_VSZV01000132.1:0-2597 GCF_008919455.1 Rhizobium sp. PEPV16 | reverse complement strand
GCCGCGCATGCCTTCATCGCCGATAACGGGCCGACCGCACCGACATCGATGGGGGCTGCGGCAAGGGCCGGAACCATCGGTCTTTCCGGTGAGTTCGGCGGCGGCGGCACCGTGACGCCTGCAACAATGGCCTTCACGGCGGCGGCGATCGACCGGCTATTAGTGACACTCGGCATCGTCGAGCGTCCGGTCCTGTCGCGCGCGCCGCTCACCGAGCCGGGACCGTTGCAGCTGCTGTCATTATCCCGCCACAGCCAAGACATCTATGCGAACCATAGAGGCTGGTTCGAGCCGGCCGTGGCCCTCGGCGCCACCGTTGCCGCCGGTGAGCTGGCCGGGTGGTATCATAATCTGGAACGTCTGGAGCAGCCGGAGGAAGAGCTGCGCTTTGCCGAGAGCGGCATTGTCATTTCCCACCGGCTGCATTGCGACAGCCAGGCCGGCGACTGCCTGATCCAGGTCGCCGAACCGATCGCATCCTGAGGAGTGCTGATCTGCTCAAGCGACTGCGTCGACCGCTGTCTTGACCCAGTCGAGGCGCTTTGCCGGTATCAGGCCGTAGTTGTAGAAGTTCACGCCGTCAGCGCCGGCATCGACGGCGGCCTTGGCGCGTGCGGCCAGGATCGCCGGCCCGCTGACCTCCGGATAGAAGACGCGCAGGCCTACCCCGAGGAACTTGCCCGGTCCGATTGCCGCCCGGCCGGTTCGAATGACATCAGTGACGCCATCCGGTTCCATGTCGTAGCAGCAGAGGATCGCCCCGTCGCAGAGCTTGCCGGCGGCGGCGAGATCGACGCCGCCGAGCCATCCGTCCTTCAGGTCGATGAGCACGATGCGTGTCGCCGGATCGGCGGCCGCCTTGATCTCACCGATCAGGCTTGTCACCGGTTCGCTACGCCAAATGAGATAGGCATGCAGATCGGGATGGTCGCGAAAGGCATCGATGCCGGCTGCCGGGAAGTCCGGGAATTGCCGTTCCGGGACAGCTCGTTCGCAAAGTTCGGCGATGAAGCGCGCGACCGTTCCGCGCGCGCCTTCGACCGGCGCGCCGGCCCTTTCGGCGCGCGCCGAGCAATGGTTGCAGAAGCAGAGCGACAGCAGGAAATCATCTTCGGCGTTCAGGCCGACGCCGTCTTTCTCGTGATGGTATTCGTGCGCGAATCCCATGAAGTTCGGGCTCTCGAGTTCCACCATATCGGGCCGGTAGTTCGTCGTGATGTCGCGAACAAGGGTGACGGCATAGGCCCGCGCCGCCGGGCTGGAGGGGCAAAGATTGTAATAGTTGGGATTGCCGAAGGCGTTTCGCGTCACATGATCGGGATGCAGCATACCGAGACGCGTATTGTGCAGGCAGACCGTCCAGCAGGAGACCTTGAGACCCGTCGCCTCGCGTCCCTTGACGAGCACTTCCAGCATGTCGCCGCGCTCAGTGACATTCCCCGCCATCAGCGGCCGGATCAGCTTATCCCGCCACAGGCTTTCATCCGCCCGGAAGTAGACCGTCCCGTCTTCGGGGAAATAGGCCTTCTGCCGCGGGCTGCGCGGCTGAAGGAACCGGCCGGCGTGATAGGAGGTCGCCAGGCTGACCGTATTCAGGCCCGCGCGGCCGTCAAGCTCGGCGGCAAAGGCGTCGAGCCCCTGGTCCTGGATATCCCAAGGGTAAGTCCACATGGAAAGATGCATGGCGTGCTCCCGTCAGTCTGTCCATTTTATAGAACACGTGTCCATAATAGTGTCCAGACTGATCTTTCAGCGCGGGCGAACGACCGCCCGCGCCTGCTCATCAGCGGCTGATCGTTGCCTGCAGCGCGTCGATGGAGGACTGGATGCCCGCTTCGGTCGACATGGTGAAGTCTTCCATCTCGAGGCTGACCCAATCGTTGTAGCCGACCATGCGCACTACCGAGAAGAATTCCTTCCACCATTGCAGGTCATGGCCGGCGCCGACGGCAACATAGTTCCAGCTGCGGTTGGCGACGTCGGTTACGTCCTTGAGCTCGAGCAAGCCGTTGACGTCGGCGAGGCCGCGCTCGATGCGGGTATCCTTGCCATGGCAATGATGAATGGCATCGCCCAGAGCACGAGCGGAGGCAATCGGGTCGGCGCCCATCCACATCAGATGCGACGGGTCGAGGTTCATGCCGACTTTCGGACCGACTTCGTTGCGCAGGCGGAAGAGGGTCTCGGGGTTCCATACGAGCATGGCCGAGAAGTTTTCCAGCGCATATTTTTCGACGCCGACTTCATCGGCGAGCTTGACCAGGCCGTGCCAGAGCGGGAAGGCCCGATCTTCCCACTGATATCGGTCGCGCTCAGGCATCTCGTTCGGCCAGCTCTTGGTGTAGACCAGCCAGTTCGGCACTGTGTCGCCGGGGGCGGCTTCTGGCAGGCCGGACATGGTGACAATCTTCTTCACGCCGATTTCGCCGGCGAGCCGGATGGTCTCTTCCATTTCCTTGCGGTGGCGCTTGCCCATGTCACCCGGATCGAGCGGGTTTGCCGAGCAATTCAGTGCGGCGACTTCCAGGCCGCGGGCTTCGATTTCCTTGAGCTTGGACTTGAGCAGGCCCCTGTCAGCCAGCAACTCGTCCGCACGG
>NZ_VSZV01000099.1:0-4227 GCF_008919455.1 Rhizobium sp. PEPV16 | reverse complement strand
CGTGAAGGGCGTGCCGATAACAGGATCACCGGAGCCGGTCTGCGCAGCAACGAAGAGACCGGTCAGGGCTGCGAGAAGGCCGGACAGCGCGAAGGCGACAACCTTCACCCGTCCGACCGGGACACCGGAGCGGAATGCGCCGACCGGATTGTCGCCGGCCGCGTAGATGCCGAGGCCGAGGGGCGTCGCGAGAAAGGCCTTCCAGAGCGCCAGGATCACGATGAGCAGCAGGAAGGCGACGGGCGTGTGGCCGGCCAGCACCGTCGACAGCCAATCGGGAATGAACCCACCCGGCCGCGGCAGCAGGATGAGTGCGACCCCGCCGATGATGAAGGAGCCGGCAAGCGTGACGATGATCGCAGGAAGCCTCAGAAAGGTGACGATGGCGCCGATGACGGCGCCAATCGAAAGACCGGCGAGGGAGACCGCAAGAATGCCGCCCGGCACGCCGAGCGCCCCTTCCATCGTCGTCGCGGCAATCACCGCTCCAAGGCTGACGAGCGGGCCGATCGCCAGCGTAATGCCGCCGTTCAGCATGAGCAGCGCCTGCGCCATGGTGACGAGCGCGAGCGGGAACCAGTTCTGCGTGAACTTCGAAAAACCGCCGATCGAAAGGATGTCGGGAAAGAGCAGCGCATAGAGGACGAGAAAGGCGGCGACAACCAGATAGAGGCCGGCAAGGCCGCGGTTGCGGCGGAGCTGGATCGAGCCGTAGAGCCGGGATGACGAACTCGTGCTCATGCCGCCTCTCCCTGCGTCGTGGTGGTAATGCCCATGGCCGCGCCGACGATCGCCCCTTCGCTGATTTCATCCTGCGACAGCACCGCGGCGACGCGCCCCTCGCGCAGAACCACGACACGATCACAGAGATGCACGAGCTCCGGCGTGTCGGAACTGGCCAGAATGACGAGCCGCCCCTCGGCGGCGAAGGCGCGGAGCATCAGGTAGATTTCCCGCTTGGTCTCGATGTCGACGCCGCGCGTCGGATCGTTGAGGAGCAGAACGGAAGGATCGAGCGGTAGCCATTTGGCGAGCGCCACCTTCTGCTGGTTGCCGCCGGAAAGCGCCTGCACTGGGCGGGCCGTGTCGCCCTTGATCGTCAGCCGGCGCGCGAGATCGGCGACCAGGCCGTTTTCCGCCGGCCGGTCGCGCAGCCCCTTGCGGGCGAGGCGTCCGAGCGAGGGCAGGATGAGATTGGATGCGATCGAATGGGGCAGCACCAGGCCCTCGTGCTTGCGGTCGGCCGGGACATAGACGATGCCCGCGGCATTCGCCTCGCCGACATCGGCGGGCAGGCCGGGCTTGCCGGATACCTCCGCCCGGGCAGCCGCGGCCGGAATCGCGCCGTAGAGGCCGAGCAGCAGGTCTTCCTGCCCTTGACCCACCAGCCCGCCGATACCGACGATCTCGCCGGCGCGGGCGGAGAAGCCGATGTCACGAACCATGCCGGCGGAAAAACCTTCGACGCTGATGCGCAGCGCGCCGGGTGCCGTGACGGAGCGCGGCGGGAACAGGTCGCCGGTCTCGCGGCCGACCATCAGGCGCACCAGGCCTTCGCCGTCGATGCCGGACAGCGACTGGTCGGCGGTGACCAAGCCGTCCTTCAGCACCGCGACATGCGAGCAGAGCGCCTGCACCTCGTTGAGGCGGTGGGAAATATAGAGAAGTGCGGTGCCACGGTCCCTCAGCGTCCCGATCAGGCGGGCAAGGATGCCGGCTTCATGCGCCGAAAGCGACGAAGTCGGCTCGTCCAGGATGAGCACGCGTGGCTTGCGGAACAGTGCCTTGGCGATCTCCACCATCTGGCGGCGGCCAAGCGCCAGGTCGGCGACCGGCATGTCGAGCGGCTCGGTGAGCCCGACCATATCGCAGACATCGTGCACGCCGCGATGAAGCGCTTTGTAGTCGATGAGGCCGAACCGGCGCGGAAAGGCGCCGAGCCCGATGTTTTCGGCAATCGACAGACTGGCCGTGAGGCTCAGCTCCTGCTGAACGACGGCAATACCCGCACCGCGCGCAGCCGCCGGGCTGAAGCGCTCGACCGGCTTGCCGTCGACGAGGATGGAACCGCCGTCCGGCTGGAGAGCTCCGGACAGGAGGTTGATCAGCGTGGATTTGCCGGCGCCGTTTTCGCCGAGCAGGGCATGAACCCTGCCCGGCAGAAGGGCAATATCGACGCCCTTCAAAACGGGATTGCCGAAAAATCCTCTGAACACCTGCCGGGCTTCCAGCAGAGGTCTTTCTTCCGTCATGACGGCTTTCCTCAACCCGGGATTACTTGGTGGCAAGCAGCTTGTCGAAGAGCGCCTTGTCGTAGTCCGAGTAGATATAGCCGTCAGCCGGGAACTTGTCGGCCCGGTCGAGGTAGCTGCCGATCGTGCTGTCGTCGATGACAGGCAGCGGCACCTTGACGAAGGCCGGAACGTCCTTGCCTTCCAGCGCCTGCACGGCGGTGTAAACGGAAAGCGCGCCGAGCCAGTTGGGCTGCATGGTGGCCCAGCCCTTGAGGCCCTTCTCCTTCCAGAGCTCCAGGAACTGCCTTGCGTTTTCGCCTGTGGTCGGCACCTGGTCGCGGCCCTGGCGCTCGAAGGCCAGCACCGAGCCGGCCGACAGCGCGCCGCCGAGCGACAGCACGCCGTCGATTTCGGGATTGGCGAAGAGCAGGCTGGTCATCGCTTCCTGTGCCGGCGCGACGTTATATTCCGTGTTCGTCTCGGTGATCACCTGGAGACCGGGATTGGCATCGAGGACCGGCTGGGCGCCCTTGCGGCGGTCATCGCTCACCGAAATGCCTGCCGGGCCGTTCATGATAATGATCTCGCCCTTGCCGCCGAGCTGGCTGACCATCCACTTGGCAGCGGTCGCGCCCCATTCATTGGAATCGGTGTTGATCTTCGCCGTCACCTTGTCGGTGTTAACAAGGCTGTCGAAGTTCACGACGGCGATGCCCTTGTCGCAGGCATCGGATATGACGCGGTCGAGCGCGTTGGAGGAACCGGCGATCACGACGATGGCGTCGACATTGGCGTCGATCATCGACTGGATATGCTGGATCTGCGTCTGGGCATTGCCCTGCGCGTCCGTGATCATCAGATCCTTCACCAGGCCCGCCTTCTTCAGCTCCTCCACTTCAGCCGTGATGGTGCCTTCGGTCTGCTTCATCCAGGTCGGCACCGAATAGATGTTCGCCCAGCCGATTGTATAGGGCGACTTCCTGTCACCCTTGATGCAATTGGCGGCGGCCGATGCCGTGCCGGCCGAAAAGACGAGGAGTGCCACAGCAGCGGCAGCACCCGCGAGAAGGTGGCGGCGTAGCGAAGCGGAAATGCCGTTTTCAAGATTCTTCATGTCGATCCCCTTTTTTGTGTGCGGCAGCGTTGACGGCTTGCCATCCGTGTCCAATATATCGTACATGTGATCTATATATTGGACTAGGTGATCTTATGCCGATTTTTCTACCTCGCAAGAGGGGTGGGAAAATTTCATTCGCGACGAATGACGGGATCGATTGACAGATGCCGGAGTCGGCTTGAAAAGCTTGGCCGGACAAAAAAGGGATCGATAGCGATGGATGCAGTTCAGGACGAATCAGCCGGCAAACGCGCCCGAGGGCTCGACCGCGCCTTCGAGATCCTCGATTTCCTGCGCCAGAAACGACAGGCTCTGAAGCCGAATGAAATCGCCGCGCAGATCGGCGCGCCGCGCTCATCGGTTTACGAACTCGTCAACCTGCTGCTACAGAATGGCATCCTGGAATTCACCGGCGGCGAGGGGCGTGTCTATCTCGGCCGCAAACTGTATTTCCTCGGCGCAGCCTATGAGAACCATTTCGATTTTACCCGCGAATGCGAGGCGACGCTGGAACAGCTTGCCGACGAGACGCGGGAGACGGCGCAGTTCTGCATGCTGGATGGAAACAGATACACGGTCGTTCGCATGCGCGAAGGCGCACGCCCCTTCCGCATTTCGACGGATGTCGGACAGTCGGTGCCGATCCCGTGGACGGCGTCAGGCCGCCTGCTCGTCGCGCATCTGTCGGATCAGGAAATCCTGAACTTCATTCCGCCGCAGGATTTCCGCCTGCCGAACGGCGAATGGCTCGAGCCGCAAACCTTCATCGCCGAGGTCCGCCAGGCCGAGCGTGAAGGTCTCTTCACCTTCAACAGCATCGTCGACAGCTTCACCCACTGTTTTGCCGTACCGGTGCGGGGCGAGGAAGGCCATGCA
>NZ_VSZV01000043.1:0-1458 GCF_008919455.1 Rhizobium sp. PEPV16 | reverse complement strand
CCGCGACACCGTCGCCCGCTTCGATCGGCTGAAGAATACCGATCTGACCTTCATCGGCATGGGTGTTTCCGGCGGCGAAGAAGGTGCGCGCCACGGCCCGTCGATCATGGTCGGCGGCACCGAAGAGTCCTGGAAGCGCGTCGAGAAGGTGCTGACCTCGATTGCCGCCCGTTACAATGACGAGCCCTGCGTCGCCTGGCTCGGCAATGACGGCGCCGGCCATTTCGTCAAGACCATCCACAACGGCATCGAATATGCCGACATGCAGATGATCGCCGAAATCTACGGCATCCTGCGCGACGGCCTCGGCAAGAGTGCTTCGGAAATCTCCGGCATCTTCGGCGAATGGAACAAGGGCCGGTTGAACTCCTACCTGATCGAGATCTCCGAGAAGGTGCTTGCCGCAACCGATCCCGTTTCCGGCGGACCGATGGTCGACATGATCCTCGACAAGGCCGGCCAGAAAGGCACCGGCAAGTGGTCGGCGATCGAGGCGCAGAACATGGGCATTCCGGCAACGGCGATCGAAGCCGCCGTCGCCGCCCGCAGCCTCTCCTCGATGAAGTCGCAGCGCGAAGCCGCCGAAAAGATCTTCGGCACGCAGGCAGTGTCCTTCCCGATCGCTTACGGCCCCGAACTGAACAAAGATCTGGAGCTGGCGTTGTTTGCCGCCAAGATCGGCGCCTATGCGCAGGGCTTCGCGGTGATGGCGGAAGCGTCGCGCGAGTTCAACTGGTCACTGCCGATGCCGACGATTGCCAGGATCTGGCGCGCCGGCTGCATCATCCGCTCGCAGTTCCTCGACGAGATCACCTCGGCCTTCACCAAGGCGCCTGACGCTGCAAACCTCATCGTCACGCCGGCTTTCTCCGACATGGTCAAGGAATCGATCCCAGCGCTGCGCCGTGTCGTCGGTGGCGCGATTGCCGCCGGCCTGCCGGTGCCGGCGCTGACCTCGGCGCTGACCTATTTCGACGCCTATCGCCAGGGCAGGGGAACGGCAAACCTCATCCAGGCACAGCGCGACTTCTTCGGCGCCCACGGCTTCGACCGCCTTGATGGTAAGGATTTCCACCACGGCCCCTGGGGCAGCGGTGCCTCGACGTTCTGAGGTTTACCGATTTTCAAGGAGAGGCCCGGCCACAGTGCCGGGCCTTTTGCTGAGATGCCGCGGCCGAGAACCCGGAGATCTAAGTGACGAGCATTCGGATAGCCGCCGCCCAGACGCCGGAATTTCGGGAAAATCTTGGGGCGGCCTTGGATTATGCGGTTAGGGTCGCGGCGCTCGCTGAGGCTGAAGGCGTGGCCCTGCTGGTCTTTCCAGAAGGTTTTCTGCAGGGCTACCTGACCGATGAAGCATCGGCGCGGCGGGTTGCCCTCGATCTCGCATCGGCCGAGTTCGCGGCGGTCCTGGATCGGTTGCCGAAGTCGGGACCGGTGCTGGTCATGGGGCTGATC
>NZ_VSZV01000283.1:21570-24021 GCF_008919455.1 Rhizobium sp. PEPV16 | reverse complement strand
CCGCAGCGCCGGTGCGCGGCGCCTTCATCCTTGCCGGCGCGCCGAAAAAGCTATTGCAGGAAATTCCACCACTGCTTGCCGGTGTTGGCGACAGCTGCATCCTTCTTGCGCTTTTTCTGCTTCTTGAGTTCGGGCTCGCCGACATCATCGAGCTTTGCCGGATCGTCGACAGTGCGGTAGCCGGGCGGCGGATCGGATATATAGCGGCGCTGGTCGACATAGGAGCCCTTCTGCAGGGCACGGGCTTCACGATAGGCCTTGGTCTGGGCTTCCGTCGTGCGCCGGCCGCCTTCGATCGCAGAGCTTGCGAGCGGCGAGCGGTAATTCGGATTGTCCGAATTCGCGTCGGCCTCCGAAACGAGACGAGCACGCGTCTCCTCCGGCGATTCAAGCCATTGCGGATTGTCCTTGTTGGCGACCGTCGGCTGCGGCGCAACCAGGGTCTCTTTCTGCGCCTGGGCCGGCAGCACCAGCGTCGGACGCGGCGTGTACTTGACGCCCTTGTTCTTCGGGTCCGGTCCGGTCAGCGACACGGACTGGCCGAGATCGTCGGTCAGCTGTTCCATGGCGGTCTTGTCGGTGCCGTAGGTCGGGCTGCTGGCGCAACCGGACACCAGGGAACATCCCGCCACTACAACAGACAGGCAGGCGCCCATACGGAACCAATGCGTTGCTAACATGAAAACCCTTCCAGCCCTGCCGGTGCAATCGTCGCCCAACCGGACAACCGTCCCCCTGACGCAAAATTCCGGCCATTTTCAGGCAGCTTTTACCGGATGAACCGCGAAAACGCAATTCACCCGGCAATATTCTTCACTTGAGCGCGGCAAGCTCGCGAAGGGCGGCGGCATCGCGGGCCGAAACATCAGGATATTCCGGATCGGAGCCGACATCCCTGGTGATGCGCCAGGAGCGGGCGCATTTCTCGCCCTCTGCAAGCTTCGGCACGACGCTGACCTCCGGGACCTCCGCCAGGCGGAAGGCATCCACCGGTCCTTCACCGGCCTTGATCTCGATTGCCGACGTGATGCAGACCTCGGTGAAGTCCTGGCCCTCCAGCGCCTTCAGCAGCTCCGGATCGGCGATATAAACGACAGGAGCCGCTTCCAGCGAGGAGCCGATGCGCTTGTCCTTGCGCTCGATTTCCAGGGCGCCGGTCACAACCGAACGCACTGTACGGATCTTCTTCCACTTCTCGGCCAGCGCATCGTTGCGCCATTCCTTTGCGACCGGAGCAAACTGCTCCAGATGCACGGAAACGGCGGACGGATTGCGCGACAGCCAGGCCTCCTCGGTGGTGAAGGGCAGCATCGGGGCAAGCCACGTCACCATGCAATCGAAAATCTGGCGGATGACGTGCAGGCTGGCGCGCCGACGCAGGCTCGACGGCGCGTCGCAATAGAGCGCATCCTTGCGGACATCGAAATAGAAGGCCGAAAGTTCGACATTGGCGAAATCGATCAGCGCGCGGGCGATCTTCTTGAAGTCGAAGGCATCGTAGTTCTCGCGCACCAGCTCGTCGAGTTCGGCCAGCCGGTGCAGCATCAGCTGCTCCAGCTCCGGCAGATCGACAAGCGCGATCTCCTCGCCCTTGTCGTGGGCAAGCGTGCCGAGCATCCAGCGGATGGTGTTGCGCAACTTGCGATAGGCGTCGACATTGGTCTGGATGATCGTCTTGCCGACGCGCAGGTCGTCGGCATAATCGGAGGTCATCACCCAGAGGCGAAGGATATCGGCGCCGGCATCCTTCATCACTTCCTGAGGTGCTGTGACGTTGCCCTTCGACTTCGACATCTTCTCGCCCTTCTCGTCCATGGTGAACCCATGGGTCAGGACGGCGTTGTAAGGCGCGCGGCCGCGGGTTGCCGCCGATTCCAGCAGCGACGAATGGAACCAGCCGCGATGCTGGTCGGAACCTTCAAGATAAAGGTCGGCCGGCCACTTCAGGTCCGGGCGGTCTTCGAGCGTGAAGGTGTGCGTCGAGCCAGAGTCGAACCAGACGTCGAGGATATCCATGACCTGGGTCCAGCGGGAATGGTCATGGTCATTGCCGAGGAAGCGCTCCTTGGCGCCTTCGGCAAACCAGGCGTCGGCGCCCTCATGTTCGAAGGCTTCGAGGATGCGGCCGTTGACGGCTTCGTCGACCAGGACCTCGCCCTCATCGTCGGCAAAGACGGCGATCGGCACGCCCCAGGCGCGCTGGCGCGAGAGCACCCAGTCCGGACGGCCCTCGATCATGGCGCGCAGGCGGTTCTGGCCGGCGGCCGGCACGAAGCGCGTATCGTCGATCGCACTGAGCGCGCGCGAACGCAACGTGGTGCCGTCGGCAAGGGTCTTGTCCATATAGACGAACCATTGCGGCGTGTTGCGGAAAATGACCGGCTTCTTCGAGCGCCAGGAATGCGGATACTGGTGCTTCAGCCGGCCGCGGGCAAAGAGCGCGCCGCGGGC
>NZ_VSZV01000283.1:15731-21536 GCF_008919455.1 Rhizobium sp. PEPV16 | reverse complement strand
CGAAGCCGGGAGCGTCGGCGGTATAGAAGCCGCCGTCGTCGACCGGGAACGGGATTTTGGTGTCGATGCCGCGGGCCTCGAGCGTGCGGGCAGCCGACATCCAGGCATCGAAGTCTTCGCGACCGTGGCTGGGTGCGGTGTGGACGAAGCCGGTGCCGGCGTCATCGGTGACGTGGTCGCCATCGAGAAGCGGCACACGGAATTCATAACCGCCGTCGAGACCCTTGAAGGGATGCGCGCAGGTCATCGTTGCGAAGTCGGCCGCAGAGACATCGCTCAAGCGCTTGTACTGAAGCTTGGCCTTGGCGAAGGATTCCTCGGCCAGCTTATCGGCAAAGATCAGCTTTTCGCCGGGACGCGGACCAAAATCGTTCTCGGCTGCCGTCACCTCGTAGAGGCCGTAGGAGATGCGCGGCGAAAAGGAGACCGCGCGGTTGCCGGGGATAGTCCAGGGCGTGGTCGTCCAGATGACCACGAACGCATCCTTGAGCGCGACCGGACCTTCGACGACCGGGAATTTCACCCAGATCGTGTCGCTCTCATAATCCTGGTATTCGACCTCGGCCTCTGCCAACGCCGTGCGCTCGACCACCGACCACATGATCGGCTTGGAGCCGCGATAAAGCTGACCGCTTGCGGCGATCTTCAGGAGTTCGCCGGCGATGCGCGATTCAGCGTGAAAATTCATCGTCGTATAGGGATTGTCGAAGTCGCCCTCGATGCCGAGGCGCTTGAATTCTTCCGCCTGGACCTTGATCCAGCCGGCGGCGAATTCACGGCATTCCCGGCGGAATTCGTTAACCGGGACCTCGTCCTTGTTCTTGCCCTTCTCGCGGTACTTCTCTTCGATCTTCCATTCGATCGGCAGGCCGTGGCAATCCCAGCCAGGCACGTAATTGGCGTCGTAGCCGCGCATCTGGAACGAACGGTTGATGACGTCCTTGAGGATCTTGTTCAGCGCGTGGCCGATATGGATGTTGCCGTTGGCATAGGGCGGGCCGTCATGAAGGACGAATTTCTCGCGGCCGGCGGCGGAAGCGCGCAGTTTCTTGTAGAGACCCATCTCCTGCCAGCGCTTGACGAGTTCCGGTTCCTTCTGCGGCAGGCCGGCGCGCATGGGGAAGTCGGTCTCGGGCAAATAGAGGGTCTTCGAATAGTCGATCTTTTCGGCTGTGTCGGTCATGTCTGACAATCGTTTTCTGGCAGCCCAGGAAGGGGCGCAACGGGCGTGAAATTGCTGGTGACGGAAGCGCTCGTATCCAAGCGCCAAAAACCCGGACCTTCCGGCCGCTTAGCGCGCGCGGAAGGCCGGGCCGATAATTCGCATCATCATTGCCAGCCGATATTTCTTCATCGCGCCGGTTCATAGGCGTTTTTGCCGGGAAAAGGAAGAGAAGAATTCGCGGTTGTCAATCGGCTTCAACGGCTGGAATCGCCGGTGCCCGCATCGTTCCGGAAAGCCTAGGGCTGGAAACTCTATGCGGCTTGCGGTATATAACTGACTATCTGACCAGATTAGATCGAGAGCCAGAAGTATGAAAAAAATCACGAAGCAAAGCTGGAAGCTCGAGGACGCGAAAGCGCGCTTCAGCGAGGTAGTCCGTCGTGCACAGAGCGAAGGGCCACAGCGCGTGACCGTTCGCGGCCGGGACAGCGTCGTCGTCATCAGCGCCGAAGAGCTCGACCAACTGACCAAAGCCGAACCGGAAAAACCTTTCGTCACCTTCATGGAAAGCCTCGATCTCAAAGAGCTCGACCTCGAGCGAGAGGCAGATTACGGGCGGGATGCCGAGCTGTGATCGGCTGGCTGCTCGATACCAACGTCATTGCCGCGCTGATCAATCCGAACGGTGCACCCTCCGTCAAATCCTGGGCTGCGGCTCAAGACGAGAAGAAGATGTTCATCAGCATCCTCACACTGGCGGAATATGACAAGGGCATCGAAAACCTGCCGGACGACGATCAAAACCGCTATCGTTATGCCGCCTCCCGCGATGCGCTGGAGGAAAGGTTTTCGCAACGCGTTCTTTCGCTGAGCGACGCAGCCGTCAGGCACTGGGGCGTCATTTCGGGGCGGGTAAAACTCAAGACCGGACATGCGCCGTCGGTTGTCGACACGATGCTCGCTGCCACCGCAATCGAGCACAATCTCTATCTGGTGACGCGAAACGTCAGGGATACGCGCTTCTCCGGCGCGGCGATCTTCGATCCATGGACGAACGATCCCGGTCAGTTTCCACTGAGCCGGAGATAACTCAAGGCGACCTCAGGAAAAGCAGAGTTTCTGATCAAGAGCGCCGAGTGGCTTAACACCCGCAAGCAGCGCCCTCGCCTCTTCCTCATCGCGTTTGATCTGGGCAACGAGCGGATCGAGGCCGTCGAATTTCAGCTCGGGGCGGAGATAGCCGAAGAAGGAGACGGAGCAGAGCTGGCCGTAGAGATCGCCGCTGAAATCGAAAAGATAGGTTTCGAGCAGCGGTGCGCCGTTTTCGGTCACCGTCGGGCGACGGCCATAGCTTGCGACGGCATCGTGGAGCGTGCCGTCCTGGCGGCGGAAGCGGACGGCGTAGATGCCGGCGGCAAGATCGACCTCCGGTGGCAGGCGCATGTTGGCCGTGGGAAAACCCAGCTGCCGGCCGAGCTTTTCGCCGTCGATCACCTCGGCTTCCACCGTATAGCGATAACCCAGCATGCCGGCGACTTCGCTGACATTGCCCTCCTTCAGCAGCGCGCGGATATGGCTGGAAGAGACGACATCGGCGTTTTCGTCGCGGAAGGCATCGATCAGGGTCACGCCGAAGCCATAGGTATGGCCGGCATTCATCAGGAAGGCGGGACCGCCCTCGCGGCCGCGGCCAAAGTGGAAATCGAAGCCGGTGACGACTTCGGAAGCACCGAGCCAATCCTTCAGGATCGAATGGATGAAATCATCGGCCGAGCGCTGCGAGAACTCGTAGTCGAAGGGATATTCGATGACGGCGCTGAAGCCCAGCGTTTCCAGGATACGGGCCTTCAGCGGCGCCGGCGTCAGGCGGAAGACCGGCGCCTGCGGCCGGAAGACCGTGCGCGGATGGGGCTCGAAGGTCAGCACCAAAGCGGGGATACCGCGCGCCTTGGAGATCTCGAGCGCCCGGCTCAGCACCGATTGATGACCGCGGTGCACGCCATCGAAATTGCCGATGGCAATGACGCCGCCCTTCAGATGGGCGGGCAAGGGTTCCCGGGTTTCATTGCGGTGGAAGACGGTCATCGGCTGGCTTCTCTTCATGCAAGGCGTGTCTTCATGCAAGGCGGGGCATCCACCACTTCGGCGCGGCGTTTTCCCGTTCGAGATAGGCGTTGAGGATCGCCTCGTCGGTCTCGCCGTTGAGAGTATATTCCTTAGCGTGGATACCGCCGCTGATGTAGAGGAGGTCGAGGCCGTAATTCAAGGCGCCGCGCACATCGGTCGGCATGCCGTCGCCGATCGCCAGCACGCGGTCGACCGGGAAATCGCCGCGAAGCTCGCGGGCAGCCGCTAGCGTCGCCTCGTAGATCGGCCGGTGCGGCTTGCCGGCGATGCGGGTTTTGCCGCCAAGCTGCTCATAATAGGCGGCCATGGCGCCGGCGCAGGGGATGATGCGATGGCCGCGCTCGACAATGAGGTCGGGATTGGCGCAGATCATCGGCACGTCGCGGGCTTTGAAATCGAGAAGCATGTCGGTGTAATCCTCCGGCTTCTCGGTCTCGTCGTCGAAAAAGCCGGTGCAGACCAGCGATTGCGCTTCGCCCGCCGGCCGGCGCTCGACGCCAATGCCTTCGAGCAGCGCCTTGTCGCGCTCGGGGCCGAGCAGAAAGACCGTCTTCGGCCCTTCGGCGATCAAACCGCGCGTGACGTCGCCAGAGGTGACGATCCTGTCATAGGCGCTGTCGGGAACGCCGATCTGGCGCAGTTGCTCGACCACCTGCCAGGAAAGGCGCGGCGAATTGGTGATAAGGACAACGGCGAGGCCGCTTTCGCGGGCCGCTTCAAGCGCTGCGGCCGCCTTCGGGAACGGATCGACGCCGTTGTGAACGACGCCCCAGACATCGCAGAGCACCACATCATAGTGACCTGACATCTCCGAGAACTTCTCTATCCGCTTGGCCATTCCGATTTCCCGATTTGCTTCAGTCACCGGTGACATTGCAAAGGCGCAAGGCGATGGCAAGCCATTTTCTTCGCTGCCGGGCCAATGCGAAGAACTCGAACGGCGGTCCGGCAAAGCGGAAGGGCAAAGTGTTTTGACGATTACCGCGAAGCGGCAGATCGCCGAGCGCGGACGAGTTCGGCAAAGTTCAGCTGCGCCGAGGTTTCGGCCGCAATCTCCGACTATTCTCCGGCATCTTCACAATTCCGGCACAAAAATTCGTGATTGCTCTCATTGACTCCTCTCGGAGCCATCCCTAAATGCTCGTCGCTAGCACTCACCGCAAGGGAGTGCTAACATCTATCCATGTGGGCCAATCCGGCCCGCGAATGTCATTCGATCGAGGGATTAGACAATGGCAAGCACCAACTTCCGCCCCCTTCACGACCGCGTCGTTGTTCGCCGCGTTGAGTCCGAAGCCAAGACCAAGGGCGGCATCATCATTCCCGATACCGCCAAGGAAAAGCCGCAGGAAGGCGAAATCGTCGCCGTCGGCTCCGGCGCGCGCGATGAGTCCGGCAAGGTCGTCGCACTCGACGTCAAGGCTGGCGACCGCATCCTGTTCGGCAAGTGGTCCGGCACCGAAGTCAAGATCGACGGCGAAGACCTTCTGATCATGAAGGAAGCCGACATCATGGGCATCATCGGCTGATCGGCCGACCTGCTTTCCCGAAATGGCTGACGGGCTCTTTGCCCGAACAACTCGAATTCAGGAGTTAAGAATATGGCATCTAAAGAAATCAAGTTTGGCCGCACCGCGCGCGAAAAAATGCTGCGCGGCGTCGACATTCTCGCCGATGCAGTGAAGGTCACGCTCGGCCCGAAGGGCCGTAACGTCATCATCGACAAGTCCTTCGGCGCGCCGCGCATCACCAAGGACGGCGTTTCCGTCGCCAAGGAAATCGAACTCGAAGACAAGTTCGAAAACATGGGCGCCCAGATGGTCCGCGAAGTTGCTTCGAAGACCAACGACATCGCCGGCGACGGCACCACGACGGCTACCGTTCTTGCCCAGGCGATCGTTCGCGAAGGCAACAAGGCCGTTGCAGCCGGCATGAACCCGATGGACCTGAAGCGCGGCATCGACCTCGCTGTTGCGGACGTCGTGAAGGATCTCCAGGCCAAGGCCAAGAAGATCTCGACTTCGGAAGAAGTTGCACAGGTCGGCACGATTTCGGCCAATGGCGACAAGCAGGTCGGTCTCGACATTGCTGAAGCCATGCAGAAGGTCGGCAACGAAGGCGTCATCACGGTTGAAGAAGCCAAGACCGCCGAAACCGAACTCGAAGTCGTCGAAGGCATGCAGTTCGACCGTGGCTACCTCAGCCCCTACTTCGTGACCAACCCGGAAAAGATGATCGCCGACCTCGAAGACGTCTTCATTCTCCTTCACGAGAAGAAGCTCTCGAACCTGCAGTCGATGCTCCCGGTTCTCGAAGCCGTCGTTCAGACCGGCAAGCCGCTCCTCATCGTCGCTGAAGACGTCGAAGGCGAAGCCCTGGCAACGCTCGTCGTCAACAAGCTGCGCGGCGGTCTGAAGATCGCTGCCGTCAAGGCTCCTGGCTTCGGCGACCGCCGCAAGGCCATGCTCGAAGACATCGCCATCCTGACGGGCGGCACTGTCATCTCCGAAGAC
>NZ_VSZV01000283.1:0-15721 GCF_008919455.1 Rhizobium sp. PEPV16 | reverse complement strand
AGCTCGAATCCGTCACGCTCGACATGCTCGGCCGTGCCAAGAAGGTTTCGATCTCCAAGGAAAACACCACGATCGTCGACGGTTCGGGCGCCAAGACCGACATCGAAGGCCGTGTTGCCCAGATCAAGGCGCAGATCGAAGAAACCACTTCGGACTACGACCGCGAGAAGCTGCAGGAACGTCTTGCCAAGCTCGCTGGCGGCGTTGCCGTCATCCGCGTCGGCGGCTCGACGGAAGTCGAAGTGAAGGAAAAGAAGGACCGCATCGACGACGCGCTCAACGCGACGCGCGCTGCCGTTCAGGAAGGCATCGTCCCCGGCGGCGGTATCGCTCTGCTCCGCTCCTCCACGAAGATCACCGTCAAGGGTGCAAACGACGACCAGGAAGCCGGCATCAACATCGTTCGCCGCGCCCTGCAGTCGCTCGTTCGTCAGATCGCTGAAAACGCAGGCGACGAAGCCTCGATCGTTGTCGGCAAGGTCCTCGACAAGAACGAAGACAACTACGGCTACAACGCCCAGACGTCCGAATATGGCGACATGATCGCCATGGGTATCGTCGACCCGCTCAAGGTCGTTCGCACCGCGCTGCAGAACGCTGCTTCTGTCGCATCGCTGCTGATCACCACCGAAGCCATGATTGCCGAACTGCCGAAGAAAGAATCGGCTGGCGGCGGCATGCCGGGCGGAATGGGCGGAATGGGCGGAATGGACATGATGTGATCGGCGAAAGCCATCACTGACTACCATTCCGGCATCCGGAACAGGAAGGGCGGCTCTCGGGTCGCCCTTTTCTTTTGTCAAAAGCGATTCGATGTGCGCCAGGCCTGATTGGCATAGCCGACGAAACATTTACCCAGCTCCCTCTTGCGGGCCCCGGGCGCGAAGCTTGCGCCAAACTTGCGCTGCCTGCGTATCTATCAGCCTGCCGACATGCGAGAGATCACAGTGCTGCTGCAAGATTTCCGGCCTGACGTGGAGTGAAAACGTTTGCAACGCTCTCAAAGATGATCTTCCCATGCCAATTCTCGCGAAATAGGCCGAAGATGCAGACATCCTAAGAAAAGAGGCCTGTCCGAATACCCCTTAAAAAGCCGTTGCCGTTTGTCCAAAAGCTCCTATAAATCCGCGCTGCACTTCAAGCGCGCCCGGCGTGATTTTTCGCCAGTAGACGAGGCCGGAGCGCCGAGCTGTACGTGAAAGATCGGCTTCGAGGGGCTCCGGTTACGGAGGCCAGATGGCCGTGGCAATAGTCGCCGGAGGTAAGCGCGGGCATCATGCCCGCTGCTGCGTGATCCTGTTTCTTTGTGTTTGCCGAGCGTGCGGCCGAGGAGCCGCATCCGAACGGGGGAACGCCTTGTTTAACATCGCCAGAGCCAATGCAGCCGTACCATTGACACCCGGCTCGCTTGATGACGCCAATCAAAATCATAAGATGTTGGCGCAGTTTTCCGTTTCCGAAGCCTGGACTGGAGATTTTTCGAGCGGCATGCTCCGTCTCGGCGAATGGAGCGCGATGCTGCACGGCCTTACCGCGCAGGAATGCGGGCTGCTCGGCCTGATCCGCTGCTATGATGCCAAGGACTGCAGCCACATATTGGAGCTGTTCGAGCAGGCGGCGACGCTCTGCTCCTCCTTCTGTTTTTCGACGACAATCATCATGCCGAACGGCTTTCGCCAGCCGCTCTTCTGCATGGGCGAGTCCAATGGTCTCGAGCAGAAATACAGCGGCAGCATGGCCGGCGTTTTCGTCTTTCCGCGCTTCAAGCTGGAAGGCGCAAAGCTGATCACAAGCCGGCGATAGGCCGGAAATCAAGATAATAGGCCGCCTCGAGGGCGGCCTTTCTACTTTCCAGCTATCTTTTCGTTACTCCGGCTTGACCGGTATGTTGAGACCCCTGGCACATGCCGGACGAGCGATGCAGCGCTCCAGCCAATCCGAGACGGCGGGGAATTTCGCGTATTCGAGAACCTCTCGGCCGCCATAGAAAATATCGGCACCGCGAACCCAGGTGAAGGTGGTGATGTCGGCGATCGTGTACTGATCACCCATGATCCACTGGCGGCCCTTCAACCGGTCTTCAAGCACACCGAGCAGGCGCTTGGATTCGTCGCGATAACGCTCGACTGGATAGGAATTGTTGGCGACCTTGTCGGCGGCAAATTTGTAGAAATGGCCGAACTGGCCGAACATCGGGCCGATGCCCGCCATCTGGAAAAACACCCACTGGATGGTTTCATAGCGGCCGGCGGCATCGGCAGGGATCAGCTTGCCGGTTTTTTCCGCGAGATAAAGCAGGATGGCGCCGGATTCGAAAAGGCCGATCGGCTTCCCATCCGGCCCGTTCGGATCGATGATCGCCGGAATGCGGCCGTTCGGATTGAGGGATTCGAATTCCGGCGACTTCTGCTCGTTGGCGGCGAAGGAAATATAATGCGGCTCATAGGCAAGGCCGAGCTCTTCGAGGGCGACTGAGACCTTCACCCCATTCGGTGTCTGCAGGGAATAGAGCTGGATAATATCGGGATTTTTAGCCGGCCAGCGCGTCGTGATCGGAAATGCGGAAAGATCTGCCATCGGATTCTCCATGTTGGGCGCCGACCATAAAAACCGGGCTCGGCAAAGGCAAGCAGGCGGCAGCGGCAAAGATCGTTCGGGATTAGTGAACGAAGTGTCCGCTTCCGTTTATCTTTCCACAACAAGAGAAAAGAGCGACATAGAGGCATCCGAGGTCGAACCGGTGCCGGGGCACCAAGATCTCCAGAGTCCTTCAAACGGAGACAACGTCCATGTCGAACAACGTCATCATCCTGATTGCCCGTATTCTTCTTTCCTTCATGTTCATCTTTGCCGGCTTCGGCAAGGTGACCGATCCGGCCTCGACCGCCGGCATGATCGCCGGCGCCGGCCTTCCGGCTTCCACCGCGCTCGCCTATCTCGCCGGCCTCTTCGAGCTCGCAACCGGCATTGCCGTGCTCGTCGGCTTCCAGGTCCGCATCGTCGGCTGGCTGCTTGCCGTCTTCTGTGTTTTCACCGGCCTCGTCTTCCACCTTGCGCCGGTCAACGTTCCGGATTTCCCGGCTGCCGCCAACGGTTGGATCAACGGCCTGAACTTCGTCAATCTCATGAAGAACATCACGCTCGCCGGCGCCTATATCATGCTCGCCACCAATGGCGCAGGCGCCTACTCGCTCGACGCCCGCCGCGGCGCTTACGCGGCTGCGTAACGCCAGCAGACATCCTCCCAGACATACAGAACCCGCCGTCATCCGACGGCGGGTTTTCTTTTTGCCTTATGACTGAGATCAGAGGGCGGCGCGCACTGCCTCTATGATCGCCTGCACGGCGGGTTCGCCGGCGTGGCTCTCCTTGCGGGCGCGCACTAGGCAGGCCTGCGAATGCAGGATGACACCGTCCTGGAGCACCTTCAGGTGGTTGGCACGCAGCGTCGCGCCGGTGGAGGTGATATCGACGATGATATCGGCCGAGCCGGCCGCGGGAGCGCCCTCGGTGGCGCCCAGGCTTTCGACGATGCGATAAAGCTGGATGCCGTGCTGGCTCGAAAAGAACTGCTGGGTCAGCCGCCAGTATTTGGTGGCGATGGCAAGGCGCCTGGAGTGGCGGGCGCGAAAATCGGCGGCGACATCGACGAGATCGGCCATGGTGTCGACATCGAGCCAGATCTCCGGCACGGCGACGACGACATCGGCGTGGCCGAAGCCGAGGCGGGCGCAGAATTCGACGCGCTTGTCGACCTCGGCAAAACCCTCCCGCATCAGATCCTCGCCGGTGACGCCGAAATCGACGGTGCCGTTGCCGATTTCACGGGAGATTTCGGAGGCCGAGAGGAAGGCGATTTCCACATCGTCCCAGCCTTCGACGCGGCCGCGATAGGAGCGATCGTTGCCGACCGCAGAAATCGTCATACCGGCACGTTCGAAGATCGCCGAAGCGTCTTCCTTCATCCGGCCCTTGGAGGGAAGCGCGATGGTGATGGTCATGCGGCTGCCCTTTCGGTTTCGATGCGGTCGAGCCAGAAAGAGAAGCCGACGGCCGGGATGCGGTCCGTCGCACCGAGGAAGGTCAGGAGCCGGTCGAAGCGACCGCCGCCGGCCAGAACCGCGGTCGAACCTTCGACCGTCACCTCGAAGACGAGGCCGGTGTAATAGTCGAGCGGCCGTCCGAAGGCGGCACGATAGTCGAGGCAGGAAAGATCGACGCCGGCATTGGAAAGTGCTGCGACGCGGCCGTTGAAGCGCGAGAGCGCGTTGCCGAGTTTGAGGCCGGCAGCATCGGCGAAACCGGCAAGGGCCGCGGACGCATTGACGAGCGGCACGTCGAGCGACAGGAACTCTTCCAGCACATGGAAGGCGGCATCGTCGAGGCGCGTTTCGGACAGGATGAGCTTTTCCTTGAGCCGTCGGGCGATCTCCAGGGCCGAGCGGCCGGCATTCGTCGAATAGCCGGTCTTCTGCATCTCGCGCTCGAGATGGGCGACCAGCGCCTGCTCGTCGCCCGATGCGACAAGCCTGGCGATATCGTCGTCCAGCCCGGTGACGAATTGCGGGCTGACAAGGCTGGCGAGCAACGCCTCCAACTGCGTCATATTGCCGAAGGCATGGATCAGGCGCTTCTGCCAGCCGAGCGGCAGGCCGAGCGCCTGGACGACCGCCTCGAACACCGCCTGGTCGCCTAATGTCACGGCTAAGCGCCGGCCCGGTAGCAGGCGGGCGAGAATGCCGGTGGCATCGCCGATAGCGCGGGCGTCCGCGCTTGACAGGTTGATATCGCCCAGATCCTCGATGCCGGCCTGATAGAATTCGTTGGCGCCGTCGCGGCGCTGGCGGAAAACCTCGCCGAGATAGGCGTAACGCTTCGGCGTGCCGGTCGCCGTCTCGATGTGGCGCAGACAGACGGGAATGGTGAATTCGGGACGTAGGCAGAGGCTGGCGCCGGTTTCGCTCTCCGTCATGAAGATGCGGCGGCGCAGATCTTCGCCGGCAATATCAAGGAAAGGTTCGGCCGGCTGAATGACAGGCGTATCGATGCGCTCGGCGTTGCGCTCGATGAATTCGGCAATGAGGTCGTTGGCGAATTCGGGGAGATTGATCAGGGGCATTGGCTTGACTTCCCTCTTCTCCCCAGCGGGGAGAAGATGCCCGACAGGGCAGATGAGGGGGATGAGGAGTGTAAACGACGAATGTCCTGAGCGGCGAGCGAAGGACAGCTTCTGCCGTGATGCCCCCTCATCCGACCCTTCGGGCCACCTTCTCCCCGAGGGGAGAAGGGGAGATTCCTCTCAAGCGTTCTCATCAGTGTCACCGACTTGGGCGGGATCATATGGAAGTGCGAAGCCGTAGGCCGCCCGTTTCCGATCCTCGGCCTGCGCAGCAAGGATCTCCTTCACCTTGGCGACGAGGTCGGCTTCCGGCGCCGTTTCCTGCGCCACGCGCGCTTCGCGCCAGCTGGCATTGTCCTCGATCTCGCCGGAGAGCCGCTTGCCTTCGATCAGATCCTTGATCTGCACCACGCCTTCGGCGCGCTCGTCGCCGCCCTGGATGATGGCGACGGGGCAGCCGCGGCGATCGGCATATTTCAGCTGATTGCCGAACTTCTTCCAGTTGCCCTGGAACATCTCGGCGCGGATGCCGGCGGCGCGCAGTTCCTGCGTCATCTTTTGATAACGGCCCATCGCCTCGACATCGCCGTCCATGACGGTCACCAGCACCGGCTCGATGACTTCGCTGGCGCCGAGCTTGCCGAGGTTTTTCAGCGCCGTCATCAGCCGGGAGACGCCGATCGAAAAGCCGGTCGCCGGCACCGGCTGGCCCATGAAGCGGGAGACGAGGCCGTCATAACGGCCGCCGCCGCCGACCGAACCGAAGACGACTTTCTCGCCCTTTTCATTGGTGACGTCGAAGGTCAGTTCGGCCTCATAGACCGGGCCTGTATAATATTCGAGGCCGCGAACGACGGAGGGGTCGATCTTGATGCGGTCAGGGCCATAGTCGGCGCTGGTAACCAGCGCACCGATGAAATTCAGCTCCTCGACGCCTTCGCCACCCCTGGCGGTTCCCGCAACCAGCTCGGCGAGGCGTTGAGCGCTTTCGGCATAGTCCTTGATGCCGACGAAGAACAGCACCTTGTCGATCTGCTCCTGATCGAGACCGGCGCCCTTGGTGAAGTCGCCGGATTCATCCTTGCGGCCGGGACCGAGCAGCAAGGCCACGCCCTCCGGGCCGAACTTGTCGAGCTTGTCGATGGCGCGCAGCACGTTGAGCCGCTGGCCGGCCATGTCGTCGCCGCCGAGACCGATCGCTTCGAGCACGCCATCCAGAACCTTGCGGTTATTGACGCGGATGAGGTAATCGCCGCGCTTGATGCCGAGGGCTTCCAGCGTATCGGCCATCATCATGCACATTTCGGCATCGGCCTGGACGCCGGGCGCACCGACGGTATCGGCATCGAACTGCATGAACTGGCGGAAGCGGCCGGGGCCCGGCTTCTCGTTGCGGAAGACGTAGCCGGCGCGATAGGTGCGATAGGGCAGCTGGATCTCGTTGAAATTCTCGGCGACGTGACGGGCGAGCGGCGCCGTCAGGTCGTAACGCAGCGACATCCATTGCTCGTCATCGTCCTGCAACGAGAACACGCCTTCGTTCGGCCGGTCGCTGTCGGGCAGGAACTTACCGAGCGCATCGGTATATTCGAACAGCGGCGTTTCGAGCGGATCGAAACCATAATGCTCATAGACTTCCCGGATCTTTGCCGTCATCTCGTTGACGGCGCGGATATCACCGGCCGTGCGGTCGACGAAGCCGCGCGGCAGGCGGGCCTTGAGCTTTTGCGGTTTCTTCTGCTTGTCGTTCATTTCCGGGAATTCCACTGACTGTGACAGTGGCGGTTTCCTAGCGGATTGGGCGGGGAGCGGCAAGGGCGAAGGCCCTTGATCTCAAGACCGGAATCGATTGAACGAAGAGGCGTCCACCAGAAATGCGGATATGCTCATGATCACTGAGGCGCTTCTCTATGCCGCGACCTTGCCGCTGACCGGCAAGCCGTGTCGAAAGTTCATCCGCTATTCCGTCAATCTCTGGTCGCGGGCCGGGCGCTGTGCGGCGGATTGGGCCGAACATGAGGAGATGAGCCGGAAGGCGATCCTGGCAGCAGCGGCCGACCTCAGGCAGAAGCGGACCGCCGTCGTCCTCGGCTCCGGCCTGTTGCGCGACGTGCCGATCGAAGTGCTGGCGCGGGATTTCGACACCGTCGTCCTGGTCGATCTCGTTCATCTCGCCTCGGTGCGCCTGTGGCTGTCGGCCAAATTCTATCGCAACGTCCGGCTGATCGAGCGCGATCTCTCCGGCTATGATGAACTTGCCGCCGGCCGCGAGCCCGAACCGCTCGGCTTCCTGCGCGGCGTGCCCTATCTCGACTTCGTGGTTTCCGCCAACCTCTTGTCGCAGATCGGTCGCGGCGTGAAACGGCGCCATGAGGCCGAGGCCGGGCGAATGCCTGAAGACACGGTGGAAAGGCTGATCACGGCACATCTGACCGGACTTGCGGGGCTTCCCTGCCGCAACTGCCTAGTAACCGACATCGCCTATGCCGTCATCGACCGCAACGGCAAGACGCATGAAGAGGCCGACCTGCTGCACGGCGTTTTGCCGCCGCCGGCAAAAGCGGCCTGGACATGGCCGGTCGTGCCGCTCGGCGAAGAAAGCAACGATTATAGGATCGAGCACAAGGTCATTGCCGGCTGGTGATCCGGATATGACCGCCGGCAGTATTTGGTTGCAGCCGACATTCACAGCGAACCGAGATCGCCGAGATGAACGCCTGGCTCAAGGCCCACGGCAAGTAGCCGATCGTTGATGAAAAGGGGAACGCCGGATGTCCGGCGTTCCCCAAGACTTATGAGATCTCAGTCCTTCGGCTCGAAATCGGCTGGACGACGGCCGGCGCCCTGTCGCGCCAGCATCCAGCCCGGATATTCGGGCGCAAGCGCGCTTACCTCGTCGAGCTTCTTGATATCGTCTTCATCAAGCTTCAGCTTGACGGCGGCAAGGTTCTGGTCGAGTTGGTCGACACGCTTGGCGCCGATGATGACTGTCGTGACGAAAGGCTTGGCGAGGATATAGGCGAGCGCCACGGTGGCGACGCTGACGCCGTGTTTTTCGGCGACTTCGCGCATGACGGCGACGCAGGCCCAAGCCTTGTCCTTGTCGACGGGCGGGAAATCGAAACTGGCGCGGCGGCCTTCACCATTGCCGGGCGCGCCGGGACCGTACTTGCCGGAGAGCAGACCGCCGGCGAGCGGCGACCAGACCATCAGGCCAAGCTTCTCCTCCTGCATCATCGGCACGATGTCGCGTTCGAGGTCGCGGCCGGCGATGGAGTAATAGGCCTGCACGGTTTCGAAACGGGCAAAGCTCCGGCGTTCGGAGAGGCCCAACGCCTTGGAAATGCGCCAGGCCTGCCAGTTGGAGACGCCGATATAGCGCACGAGACCGCGGGAAACGAGATCGTCGAAGGCGCGCAGCGTCTCCTCGATCGGCGTCACCGTATCGGTCCCGTGGATCTGATAGAGGTCGATATGATCGGTCTGCAGGCGCTTGAGGCTCGCCTCGACCGAATCCATGATGTGGCCGCGCGAGGCGCCGCGGTCGTTCGGCTTGTCGCCCATGACGCCGTAGACCTTGGTGGCAATGACGACGTCCTTGCGTGGCACGTCGAGGTTCCTCAGCGCCTGGCCGAGCAACCTTTCGGACTCGCCAAATGAATAGACGTCGGCCGTGTCGATGAAATTGACGCCGGATGCAAGCGAGCGCTCGACGATCCGGTCGGCGGCATTCTGGTCGACGTCGGCGATGGCGCCCCAGGTGCTGCCTTGCTTGGCTTCGCCGAAGGTCATCGTGCCAAGGCAGATTTCCGAGACGAAAAGTCCCGTATTTCCGAGTTGATTGTAACGCATGGTGAAAAAATTCCTTTGTGTCTGGCGCAAGAGGGCTTGCGAACTCAAGAACTTCATTTTTTGATTATTGGCCTGCGCGCGACAGGCACAGCCGTGGCTGGCTGCTGAGTGAGGCCGATTCGATGTAGTGCGACGACGGCGCTTTTCAACACTAAGCCTTGTCGCATCGGAAGTTGACGCCCTTGTCTCGACACAGGCGGCCGGTAGATTGCCGGCCATATTTCAAGAGGTGCGCATGTGACGACGCGAGCACTGACGACGATCGGCTTCGATGCCGACGACACACTTTGGCAGAACGAACAATATTACCGACTGACGGAAGCCCATTTTACCGAGCTTCTTGCGGACTTCGCCGAAGGCCCGAAGATTTCCGAGCGGCTGCTGGAGGCCGAAAAACGCAACCTTCGCCACTATGGCTTTGGCATCAAGGGCTTTACGCTGTCCATGATCGAAACGGCGATCGAGATTACCGAGGGTAAGGTGCCGGCCAGCGTGATCGCCAAGATCCTCGATACCGGCCGCGACCTCCTCAACCATCCGGTCGAGACCCTGCCGCATGCGCGCGACACGCTGGAAGCGCTTGCCGGCAAATATCTGCTTGTCATGATCACCAAGGGCGATCTCTTCGACCAGGAGCGCAAGCTTGCCCAGTCCGGGCTCGGCGACTTCTTCGATGCCATCGAGATCGTCTCCGACAAGACGGCCGTCACCTATCGCCGCATCTTCGCCAAGGTCGGCGACGGGCCGGAACGGGCGATGATGGTCGGCAATTCGCTGAAGTCCGACATCGTGCCGGCGATCGCCGCCGGCAGCTACGGCGTCTTCGTGCCGCACGAACTGACCTGGGTGTTGGAACATGTGGACGAGCCGAAAGAGGCGCCGCGCTTCCGCAAGATCGACCACCTCGGCGAATTGCGCGACCTGATCGACCGGCTCTCGTAAGCTGCCAAGCTGCGCTTGCAGCTCTTAGCTCACCGCTTGGCCGGCGCCTTTGGAAAGAGCGACGGGCGCTCCGGCTCGGCCGGCGGTTTCGGCGGCTGCGGGGCAGCCGCCAGCGGCTCGATCAGGATGCTGAAAGGAGCGCCGAGGCCACGGCGCGGCGAGACCTTGGAATAATAGGGACGCAGCAGCCAGGTGGCGTTTTCCTTGATCGTCGTCTCGAAGCTCATGCCGTCCTCGTCGGTGCCGAAGAAGGCCTCGTCATCGGGTTTCGACAGGTCGAAAATCGCCAGGAAGGCAAATTTGCTTTTCGTCGAAAAGCTGATCTTCAGGTGCTGGCCGGCGCGCACCGGCAGCGTATAGACATGGCCATTGCCGAATTTCGTCCAGCCCTTCAACTGCATGGTGACGGCCGGGAATTGCAGCTTCTCCAGCTTCTCGCCGGGGTCGAGCTGCGGCGTCTGCGCCATGGCGGAGACGGTCAGGAGGAAAAGGGCAGCGGCGGCGATCAGTGTTCTCACGGAATGATCTTTCATGGGCGAACCAGAGCGGTGCGCATCGCCTCGACCTCGGGCCGGCAGAAGCAGCCTTCCAGATGATCGTTGACGAGACCCATCGCCTGCATGAAAGCATAAACTGTGGTCGGGCCGACAAAGGTCCAGCCGCGTTTCTTCAGATCCTTCGAAATCACCACCGATGTCGGCGTCGTCGGATTGGCGACGAGATGCTCGCGGTCGACCACCGCCGGCCGCTCGTTATGGCCGGGCTCGTAGCGCCAGAAATAATGGGCGAGCGAGCCGAATTCGTCCTTGAGCTCGATTGCGCGTTTGGCATTGTTGATGGTCGAGACGATCTTGCCGCGATGGCGGATGATGCCGGCATCGGCAAGACAGCGAGCGACGTCCCCTTCACCGAAGAGAGCGACCTTTTCGAAATCGAAACCTGAAAAGGCGGCGCGGAAATTCTCGCGTTTGCGCAGGATCGTCAGCCAGGAAAGGCCGGACTGGAAGCCTTCGAGGCAGATCTTCTCGAAGAGGCGGATATCATCGGTGACGGGGCGGCCCCATTCCTCGTCATGATACCGGAGATAATCGGGCAGATTGGCATGCCAGTGGCAGCGGCTCCTGCCATCCTCGCCGATGATGATGCCTGTCGCGCTCATGATCCTTCATTCTGCGGGGATCCGCTTCGTTCTCTGCTCATGATTCCGGCTTTACCATTTGCAAACCGTCTTTCCAAACCGAACGGTAACCCTGACGAAAAGTTTATCCGGTCGGTCGGCTTTTCGTGAATCGATCTTTACCATTCGCTGGCGGATTGAGTGGCAGCGTCTTTCCCGGGCGGAACATCTCCGCCCCGGCGGACATGTTCCGCCAGCGCATTTTCGGTCATTTGTAGAGAGTTCGTCCGATGATGAAACAGCTTGTTCTTGCCGCAGCCCTTTTCGGCATTTTCTCCACGGCCGCCATTGCAGACGACCGCTACGCCACCCGCCCGCCCGTTGTGCTGAGCCCCGATCTGACCGCACCCTGGATCAACCAGCTGGGCGGCGGCAGGGTTCGTCCCGTCGTCTATCAGCGGCCGGTCGTCCAGCCGCAGCAGCGCGGCCTTTTCCAGCGCCGGATCATCCGTCGGGCGCCGCAGGTGTCACCGCAGACCGTTTCGGCGATCAATCCCGGCATCCCGTCGATCCGCCGTCCGATCGAGCCGCAATACCTGCCGCAGATGGTCGATTACGACACCACGGAAAAGCCCGGCACGATCGTCATCGATACCAACAACCGCTTCCTCTATCTGGTGATGCAAGGCGGCAAGGCGCGGCGCTACGGCGCCGGCGTCGGCAAGCCGGGCTTCGAATGGGCAGGCGCCCACAAAATCACCCGCAAGACCGAATGGCCGGATTGGACGCCGCCTTCCGAGATGATCAGCCGCGAAGCCGCCAAGGGCCATTACCTGCCGGCGCGCATGGACGGCGGGGCGGAAAACCCGCTCGGCGCCCGCGCCATGTATCTCGGCTCGACGCTTTACCGCATCCACGGCACCAACGCGCCCTGGTCGATCGGCAGCGCCGTTTCCTCCGGTTGCATCCGCCTGCGCAACGAAGACGTCGTCGACCTCTACGACCGCGTCAATGTCGGGACCCGCGTCATCGTCATGTAACGGCGGCGCAATACTTACAGCGCCGCGCGTCCTTTCTGATACGCAAAGAGCGCTGTAACCCGCTAAAATGCTGCATAATTTTTCCTTAAGTCGATTCCGATTTAAGAATAAATTATGCAGTAGGAGCCGAAAGAACATCCGGCTCCCCTTCTCCAAAAATGCTTTATCCGGCAACACCGATCTTGAATCGGGCAAAAGTTCATGTAGCTTCGAGCGGATTTGCTTGAGGGGAATCGATCATGATCAAACTAATGCCGGGTCTGGCTGCTGCCGGACTTGTCCTGTCCTTGATGTCCACATCCGCCTTTGCTGCACCCGCCGGCTCCGCGTCCGACAATGCACGGCGCCCGGCGCAGATCGTGCGCGTGGCGCAGATGCCGAAATATGTGAAGCCGCAGTTCAAGCGCAAGAAAGTGCGCCTGGTCACGACGGAAGCCGCCGGCACCGTCATCATCGATACCAACAACAAATATCTCTACCTCGTCGAAGGCAACAATCGCGCCACCCGCTACGGCATCGGCGTCGGCCGCGACGGCTTCGGCTGGTCGGGGGTCGTCAAGATCGGCCGCAAGGCCGAATGGCCGAGCTGGACGCCGCCGGCCGAGATGCGCCGCCGCGAAGCCGCCAAGGGACATATTATTCCCGCTTTCCAGGAAGGCGGCGAGGACAATCCGCTCGGCGCCCGCGCCATGTATCTCTACCAGGGCGGCCGCGACACGATCTTTCGCATCCACGGCACCAACCAGCCTTGGACGATCGGCCTCAACATGTCTTCCGGCTGCATCCGCATGATGAACGCCGACGTCATGCATCTTTACGATCGCGCCTCCGTCGGCACCAAGGTGATCGTCATCGGCCCCGGCAACAGGCAGGGCAAGGTGGCGTTCGAGGACAGGGGCATCGACGTGCTGCGCACGATGTTTGGCGGCTGAGCAACACTTACCAAAAAAACGAAAGGCGCAATTTGACGCGCCTTTTGTTTTGCTTAGACTTTGCGGCCAAAAGCTGGCACACGTGCCTAAGAGTCGACATATTTATATCGGGGCTATTCAATGACATCTGCGCTGCGTTCCTCCGCTTCCCTGTTTGCGGGCATCGCGTTTTTTACCATCTGTTCGGCAGTTTCCGCCTCGGCGGAAGACCTGCAATTCTCCATTTACGGCGGCTACCAGACCGCACCGCATAGCGGTGTCGATCTTTCGGACGGCACGAGTTTCACCGCCGGCTGGGAAGGCAAGTCCTTCGGCAGCCCGCCTTATTACGGCGCCCGCGTCACCTGGTGGCTCGAGGACTTCAACAAGCCGAACTGGGGCATCTCGCTCGATTTTACCCATGACAAGGTCTATGCCGACGACGATACGCTGGCCAAGGCCGGCTGGTCGCATTTCGAATTCACCGACGGCCTGAACCTCATCACGGTGAACGGTCTCTACCGCTTCCAGGATCCGGCCCGCCGCTGGACGCCCTATCTCGGCGCCGGTATCGGCGTGAACATTCCGCATGTCGAAGTGATTCGTCCCGAGGGCAAGACCTGGGCCTACGAATTCGGCGGCGTGACGCTGCAGGCCCAGGCCGGCGTCGACTTCAAGGTGACCGAGCGCTGGTCGACCTTCGTCGAATACAAGGGCACTTATTCGCGCATCGACGTTCCGATCGATAGCGGCGTGGACCTGAAGACCAATATCTTCACGAATGCCGTCAACGTCGGCGTTTCGTTCCACTGGTAACAAATTTCAGCTGCAGTGTTATTTGGTGCCGCAGCTGACCTTGCCCTCGACGGCATAGGGTTTTTCACCGCCTTCGATCGTCAGGGAATAGCTGCCGCTGAAATTTGCCGCCGGCTTGCCGCGCTCGCCGGCGACAACCACCAGATCCAGCGTTGCTCCACCGGTGTCATCTTCGCCGCCGTCGAAGACTTCCATGAGCAGTTCGCCGTCACGTGACCAATGGTTGGTCAGGTGCTGCGATTCGAAGACACGTTTTCCGAATACGGCCTCTTGGGCCAGATCCTTGACGATCAGCGCGCCGCGGAAATGGTTGAGCTTGTGGCCGGCAGCGCTTTCGAAACCGCTTTCGACCGTGAAGCGCGCTTCCTTGTCATCGGCAGAACAGAAAAAACGACTGTCAGCATGGGCAGTGCCTGCCGTACTGAGCAGTCCCGCAAATACGATCATTCCACGCCACATCGCTTAACCTCCCGAGACAGCGTCCTTTGCGGCTCTCGAAAAGATGCGCGGCGCTGTAATAGGTCTCAGCCTAACGGCAAACCTGTTAATTTTTCCGGCACAGCGCCGCCATAGGCCCAATCGAGAAGCTCGACCGTATGCAGGATCGGCATGCCGGTGCCGGTGGCGATCTGGGTAATGCAGCCGATATTGCCGGTGGCGATGATATCGGCCTTGGTGGCCTCGATGTTCTTGACCTTGCGCGCCTTCAGCGCGGCCGAGATCTCCGGCTGCATGATGTTGTAGGTGCCGGCGGAACCGCAGCAGAGATGACCTTCCGCCGGATCGCGCACCGTAAAGCCCGCCGCTTTCAGCAATTGCTTCGGCGCGAGCGTGATGCGCTGGCCGTGCTGCATGGAGCAGGCGGAATGATAGGCGACGGTGATGCCCTTCGGCGTGTGCGCCGGCAGGTCGAGGGTTGCCAGATATTCGGTGACGTCCTTGGCCAGCGCCGAGACCCTGGCCGCCTTTGCGGCATAGGCGGAATCGAGGCGCAGCATATGGCCGTAATCCTTGATCGTCGTGCCGCAGCCCGAAGCGGTGATGATGATCGCGTCGAGGCCCTGCCCGTCGATCTCGCGCGTCCAGATATCGACATTGGCGCGGGCACTTTCGAGCGCCTGTTCGGCGCGGCCCATGTGATGCACCAGCGAGCCGCAGCAGACCTCGCCCTCCGGGATCACGACCTCGACGCCGAACCGCGTCAGCAGGCGGATCGCCGCCGCGTTGATGCCGGGATCGAGCACCGGCTGGGCGCAGCCGGAAAGCATCGCCACTCGGCCGCGCCGTTCCGTCTCGGGCCGATACGTGCCGGGCTTTGCAAAGTCCGAAGCGGCCGGGATCCGCCGCGGCGCAAGCGCCAGCATGGCAGCGAAGGGTTTCAGCGCGCCACCGCGCATCAGGCCGGCGAAGGGCCGGCCGAGGCGGGCGAGATTGAGCGCCAGCCGAAAACGGCCGGGATAGGGCAGCACGGCGGCAAGAATGGCGCGCGTCAGCCGGTTCATGAACGGGCGCTTGTAGGTCTTTTCAATATGGGCGCGGGCGTGATCGACCAGATGCATGTAATCGACGCCGGAGGGACAGGTGGTGACGCAGGCAAGACAGGAGAGACAGCGGTCGATATGAGTGACGACCTCTGCATCGGCGGGCCGGCCGTTTTCCAGCATGTCCTTGATCAGGTAGATGCGGCCGCGCGGACTGTCGAGCTCGTTGCCGAGCGTCACATAGGTGGGACAGGTGGCGGTGCAGAAGCCGCAATGAACACATTTACGCAGGATCTGCTCGGATTCGGCGACATCAGGGTCGAGGAGTTGGGTCAGGGTGAAGTTGGTTTGCATCTAACGGGACCTCCACTTTGGGAGAATCTCGGGCGTATTGCTTGGAATACCCCCCTCTGTCCTGCCGGACATCTCCCCCACAAGGGGGG
>NZ_VSZV01000349.1:28927-99236 GCF_008919455.1 Rhizobium sp. PEPV16 | reverse complement strand
CGATTGATACACAGGTAATTCAACAGCTCATCCCGGGTCTAACGTCCGGTAGCTCGTTGGAAATCGCCAAAGGGGTGCTGAATGCCCTCAACGGCGAATTCAAGACGGAAGGGGCGGTCGAGAAGACAAAGCTCGCCCATATCCTGTTTATCTGCGAAGAGCTTTTCGGCGCTCCGAGTGTCACCGTACGTCTGTTCTTTGCTTCCCAGGAATCGCACAAGGCGATGACCTCCACGCCCTGCCACAAGACAACCTCGTTTTCTTTCGAGCAATTGCAGGAAGCCAATACCTTCCTGTTTGTCTCTCCTCACACGATCGCCAAATTCGCAGGCATGTTCGGGGACTTTCCTGAAGAATACAACAAACTGATCGAGAAACTCTCCGGATACGTCGACGGCTAACCCGCTATCGGCGCAAGTGTTCAGTTTAAAACAGGAGGAACTCGTGAAATATTATTGCTGGATGCAATACTACGACAATGACACTAAAAAACAGACCAAAAGTTCCGAAATAAAATTCGCAGACAAGCACAACCACTCAGCCACGCCAAGTGACAAGGACTGGGAGGATTGCCTTGACGATCTTGTCGACAAAGTAAATAGTCTGAGAGAGGCGCCGTTGGCCGCCCTTAGCAGTGCTACGATTGAGGCCTCCGCCGAAAAGAAAACCCGGTCCGCGCACTAGCCTGAATCTCTCAAAGTAAAGGGTGCATCGGGCCTGCGAATCTGAGAAACTGCTTTTAGGACAAAGGCTTACCAGATTCGTTACGGAGGCCCGATGCAAACACACTGTATCTCCGCTCAACTCGCATTTGAAGGCTTCGACGGCCACAAAGTCGTCGCTGGCTTCGATGGCGGCGCGATCACCTCGGATGCCTGTGCGCTGCTGCTTCGCCACGTCGATGGGGCCATCGGGCTATTCGACCGGGTGGCCGCCTGCTTCATTGATGGCCGCGATCGCAAGTGCACGGTCCACAGCATGCGCACGCTGGTCGGGCAGCGCATTGCAGCGATCGCGCTGGGCTATGAGGATGCCCGCGACGAACTGATGGACTGGTGCGAGGCAAACGGCGTCGACTATGTCTTTGGCCTTGCCCGCAACAAGCGGTTGGAAGAGAAGATCGCCGAGGCCCTGGAGGAAGCGAGCCTTGCGGCCAAGGCAAGCGGCCAGGCTGCCCGCGTCTTCCGCGACTTCCTGTGGTAGACGAAGGGCAGCTGGTCATGCCGACGGCGGGTGGTGGCCAAGGCCGAATGGACGATGGCGGGGGCCAATCGGCGCTTCATCGTCACCTCGCTGGAACCGGAATACTGGGCGGCACAACCGCTTTACGAGGAGCTTTACTGCGCCCGTGGCGATATGGAGAACCGCATCAAGGAATGCCAGCTCGATCTCTATGCCGACCGCACCAGCGCCCACACCATGCGCGCCAATCAGTTGCGGCTCTGGTTTGCATCCTTGGCTTATGTCTTGATCGGGGCGCTACGCCGCCTCGGCCTCGCTCATACCCGGCTTGCCGATGCCACCTGCGGCACGATCCGATTGAAGCTGTTGAAGATCGGCGCCCAGGTCCGCGTCTCAGTCCGCCGCATCAAGGTGGCGGTGGCTTCGGCCTGCCCCTATGCCGAGGAGTTTGCCCTGGCTCACGCCCGAATATGCGCTGCGGCCCGATGATGCCGCCGGACCTGAACCCACCCACCAACGACAGAGGATACATCACCGGCCCAGACAAAACGCCCCACATCGCGGCGACGGCCGCGCGCGTCCTCGGTGTGCACGCAACGCCAGCCGATAGCGCACCCAATCAATACCAGTGATGCTGTGAGAAAAGCGGGCTAGCGGGCACTGTGCGGCGATGTCACGTTGTTTGATCAAGGTCGGAACAGGGCTCTTGTCTGAGACGTCAGGCGGTTGCGCCGGTCACGGCTTTCCACTGCGCCATTGCGCGGATCCGATGGATGTGGATGGCGAGGGCTGAGTTTTTCTGGTGCGGGGGGACGAAGAGATTTCGGAGTGCCGAAAAGATCGATATGAACCGTTGCAAGCCGCCGACGGATCGAAATCCCTGCATCATCCGCTCCCGTTTTCGAAGCGGCACGTGAGAATTCTCGGCCCGATTGTTCAGGCCCTTGTGCGATCGATGTTCGACGGCGGGCATCACCTCCCGTCTTGCAGCACCATATGAGCGCAATTTGTCGGTGACGATCCGCTTCGGCGTCAGGCTTTGCTTCTTCAGCAGCCTGACCAGCAATCGCCTGGCGGCTTGGGTATCGCGGCGGGCTTAAACGATCTCCTTGGGTGAGACAATACGAGTCTCACCTTGATTGTCGCCGCGCAGATTGCGACACGACATGACGGCAACCCTACAAAACCCCTTCGCATAGCGACAACGAAACATGTGCAATCTCGAAGGTTTACCGGCGCAACCTGATTGGCACGAGTAGTGCTCAGAGTAAGCCGGGTCCTAAAGCCCAAATCCGATTGGGAGCTTAAACGACTATGCACATCGTGGTCTGTATCAAACAGGTGCCGGACTCTGCGCAGATACGCGTCCACCCGGTGACAAATACGATCATGCGCCAAGGCGTACCGACCATCATTAACCCTTACGACCTGTTTGCCCTCGAAGAGGCACTACAAGTTCGTGACCGCTATGGGGGCGAGGTGACCGTTCTCACGATGGGACCGCCCATGGCTGAGCAAGCGCTACGCAAAGCCCTCACCCACGGCGCAGATCGCGCAGTGCTTCTGACCGACCGCCACTTTGCTGGATCTGATACGCTGGCGACCTCGTATGCACTTTCTCACGCAGTAGCGAAGATTGGCGAGAGCTATGGGGCGCCTGATATCGTCTTTACCGGAAAGCAGACAATTGACGGCGACACGGCCCAGGTCGGACCCGGAATTGCAAAGAGGCTGAACCTCCAGCAACTGACTTACGTAACGAAGATTGTCTCCATTGACCCCACGTCGCGCGAGCTCATGGTTGAACGGCACGCGGAGAGCGGCACGCAGATGCTGAAGAGCACGTTGCCATGTCTCATCACCGTGCTGGAAGGTGTCAATGCTATCCGCCGGGGCTCTCTCGATGACGCCTTCCGAGCCGCGCGAAGCCCGGTTCTCAAATGGGGGGCCGCTGACGCCGGCATTGGGGAGTTGACCAAATGCGGCCTAAGGGGATCGCCGACGGTCGTGAAGCGAGTATTCGCCCCTGGTCCGCGCGCCGAAAAAGCTATGCAAATGGACATTAACGACAAAACGTTGGCCGAGGTCGCCGCGGACACGGTCACTGCAATTTTTGCCCGCCAGCCTGTTTTGGAACGCAAGCTCACGTCCCATGGCAATCGGTGAGCAGCGAGGAGTAGATTTTGGTTGCTAGAAAAAATGAAACGCTGGCAAACGCGGTCGGCCGCGCCAGCTCAGGGAAAAAGCTGCTTAAGTGTTTCGAAGATCACCGGCACGTCTGGGTCTTCATGGAACTTGAGCGCGGCAATGTTCATCCCGTATCGATTGAACTCCTCGGCGAAGGCCGCAGACTAGCTGACAAACTGGGTGTCCAACTGGCCGGGGTAATCCTCGGTTCGTCTGAAGGCGTGGGCACCAAGCCTGCGATCGAAGAGGCCTTCGCCTACGGAGCTGATGTCGCCTATCTAGTAGAGTCGCCACTCCTCGCCAATTATCGAAACGAACCCTTCACCAAGGCTTTGACGGATCTGGTCACTACTCACAAACCAGAAATTCTCCTTCTCGGCGCGACCACGCTCGGCCGCGACCTCGCCGGTGCTGTAGCAACGACGTTACAAACAGGGCTTACGGCTGATTGCACCGAGCTGGATGTTGATGGAGATGGTTCACTCGCAGCGACGCGGCCAACTTTCGGCGGGTCCTTGTTGTGCACGATCTACACGCTGATTAGCCGGCCGCAAATGGCAACGGTGCGGTCCAGGGTCATGGCGACGCCGCAACGTGCGGATAAGCCAATTGGGCGCGTTATCCAACATCAACTCCTGATGGTTGAGGAGGAGATCGTCACCAAAGTCTTCGCGTTCCTTTGTAACAGCGGGTCTGAGCAATCCGATCTGGCCAACTCCGACATCGTGGTCGGGGGCGGACTCGGCCTCGGCGCTGCAGGAAACCTGCAATACTTGAGAAACCTGGCAACGACGATCGGCGGGGGAGTCGGGTGCTCGCGCCCACTGGTCCAAAAAGGCTGGATGCCTGCGGATCGACAAATTGGTCAGTCCGGCCATACCATTAGACCCAAGCTCTACATCGCGGCTGGAATATCTGGCGCGGTCCAGCACCGCGTTGGCGTCGAAGGAGCCGATCTGATTGTCGCTATCAACCTCGACCAGAACGCTCCGATCTTTGACTTCGCCCACATCGGCGTTGTCGCTTGCGCGCTGGAGTTCTTGCCGGCGTTGACAGACGCTTTCGCCAAGCGAATGGCACCGCACAACTCTATCAAGGTTATGGACCTAGGAAGCTAGATGACCCAGAGTAAGTTCGACGCGATAGTCGTTGGTGCCGGTATGTCCGGCAACGCCGCAGCGTATTCGATGGCAAGGCGCGGTCTAAAAGTGCTGCAGCTGGAGCGCGGAGAACATTCGGGCTCTAAGAATGTTCAAGGGGCTATATTGTACGCCGACATGTTGGAGGCGATTATCCCAAACTTCCGCGATGACGCTCCTCTTGAACGGCATCTGGTCGAGCAACGATTCTGGCTCATGGATGACTCGTCGCACACGGGCGTGCACTATCGCTCTGGTGACTTCAATGAACTGAAGCCAAACCGGTATACGATCATCCGCGCCCAATTTGACAAATGGTTCTCACACAAGGTGCGCGAAGCGGGCGGCACAGTCCTTTGTGAAACGACAGCGACCAGACTCGCTTGGGACCTGAGCGGTAAAGTAATAGGCGTTCACACGGACCGAGAGGGCGGGGTGATCCTCGCGGACGTAGTCGTCCTTGCTGAGGGCGTGAACGGACTGCTTGGAACACGAGCCGGCTTACGCGATATGCCGAAGCCGGAAAATGTGGCCCTCGCTGTCAAGGAAATGCATTTCATGCCGGAAGACGTCATCGCAGAGCGCTTTGGCCTCAGCGGTAGCGAAGGCTGTGTGATCGAAGCCGGCGGCACGATCTCACGCGGAATGGCCGGACTGGGCTTCCTTTATACCAACAAGGAGTCGATCTCGGTGGGGATCGGCTGCCTCGTCTCCGGTTTAGCGGAAGGCATGGAAAATCCGTACCGCCTTCTTGACGCCTTCAAGCAACATCCCTCGATCCGACCATTACTGGCCGGATCAGAGATCAAAGAATACGCCGCGCATCTTATTCCTGAGGGTGGCTTCAAGGCAATCCCACAGCTCTTTGGCAACGGTTGGGTCGTCGTGGGCGACGCGGCGCAACTAAACAATGCCGTGCATAGGGAGGGATCGAACCTTGCGATGACATCCGGCCTCATGGCGGGTGAAGCAATCTTCCAGGTAAAGAGCCGTGGCGGTCTGATGACGAAACGCAATCTCTCTCTCTATAAGGGCATACTGGACAAGTCGTTCGTCATGAAAGACCTGATCAAACACAAAGATCTTCCAAGCCTCCTCCACACCGACAGCCACAATTTTTTCATGACGTATCCAACGCTTATATCTCAGGCAGCGCAAAATTTTGTGCGCGTCGACGGCGCACCTAAAATCAACAGGGAGAAGGCTACAGCTGCCTCCTTTATCAAGGCACGATCCCGTTGGGGGTTGATTAGCGACGCGGTCCGCTCCGCCGCATCATGGCGCTAAAGGAAAATTCGATGAAGACGACCATCATTGAGCGCATTGAGGATAAGCTGTACCAAAACCGATATCTCGTCGATACTGGACGACCACACATTACGGTGCGACCGCATCTGTCGCCAAGCCCGAGCCTCCTCGCCTTGACGAAAATCTGTCCGGCCAAATGCTACGAGCTGAACGAAATTGGTCAGGTAGCGATTGTTTCGGATGGCTGCTTGGAATGCGGCACATGCAGAGTGTTATGCGAAGCTAGTGGCGACATAAAGTGGAATTATCCCCGGGGCGGGTTCGGGGTCCTCTTCAAATTCGGATGAAGAGTTCCTACCTCCGGCGGACAGCAGCGATCGGTGCAACTGCATTAGCGGCGGCGATTGAATGTGCATCCACTCAACTTTTCGAAAGGCTAATTTACGCCGTCGATAACACGTATCGTTAACTTAGGAATATGCGCCGACATATTTCGCGCACCAGGGTAAAAAACAGTGCACCCTCCCCTGTTTGTAGGCCCGATTAAACCAGAGACGCGGCTCAGTGTACTCTACGCCGTATCCAAAGAACTTACCTCTTCTTTTCCTCTAGACAACGTGCTGAAGGCTGTCATGAATGCTCTCGCCGAGTATCTGCTATTGAGCGATGGCGGAATCGTGATTCACGGCGCCGGAGGAGAGCCATGGATAAACGTACGGGCTCTCATTGGGCACGAGGTTCGCTCACGTCCACTTACGATTGAACAGGCGGACGCAATAGATCGTGTCCTCGCTGGCGGTGAGAAGCACTTTGGGAAAAATTCTATCGTTCTCCCCATTAAAGCAAACCGGAAAGCAATCGGCGCATTGTGGATTGATTTCGCACAGCAAAGCGTAGCTCAGGACGAAAGCCTTCTGACAAAGATTGCCGTCCTGATCGGTTTAACCTGCCAGCGATATCGCGAATTGTGCAGCGATGGCGGCTCGGTCACCGAGGAACAACAAGCAGGACAGATTCCGAAAAACAAGCCGAGGCCTCACACCCAGCACGATAAGATCGATTGGATCGTCGGGGACAGTCTCGCGATCAAGAAGGTTCTCGAAACCACCAAAATCGTGGCCGCGACAAACTCCGCGGTGCTTTTGAGAGGTGAGACCGGTACTGGCAAGGAGTGCTTTGCCAGAGCAATACACGCGCTGTCGATACGGAAAAGCAAGCCGTTTATTAAGTTGAATTGCGCCGCGCTGTCGGAAACCGTTCTGGAATCCGAATTGTTTGGCCATGAGAAAGGCGCTTTCACTGGCGCTCTCCTTCAACGAGCTGGACGATTCGAACTGGCCAATGGCGGAACGCTTTTGCTTGATGAAATTGGCGATGTATCACCACAATTTCAGGCGAAGTTATTGCGCGTGTTACAGGAAGGCGAATTCGAACGTCTCGGCGGAACGAAGACATTAAAAGTAGACGTTCGAGTTATATGCGCCACCAACAAAAACCTTGAAGTGGCCGTCCTTCGAGGCGAGTTCAGAGCCGACCTCTATTACCGGATCAATGTGGTGCCCATCATTTTGCCGCCACTTCGGCAGCGCGACGGAGACATTTCGCTTCTAGCGCAAGTGTTCCTCGAGCAATTCAACAAGGCAAATGATCGATATTCTGAGTTCGCGCCGTCGGCACTAGACATTTTGTCGAAATGCGCATTCCCCGGCAATGTTCGCGAGCTGGACAACTGCGTACAAAGGACCGCCACTCTCGCCAGTTCAAATACCATCGGTTCATCAGATTTTGCTTGTCAGAAAAACCAATGTTTTTCGGCGCTCCTTTGGAAAACCGACGTCGACGGTATTGGCAACGAAATGATGCACACTCTCAACCCGCGAGACACAATGTCGAGCGGACTGGGCCCCTACGCAGGCACTCCCAGCAGTGCCACAGCCACAATGGAGGCACCGGGTTTCACTGAGCGTGATCGACTGATCAATGCAATGGTGAAGGCTGGTTGGGTACAGGCCAAAGCGGCTCGTATCCTAGGGAAAACGCCGCGACAGGTCGGCTATGCGTTGCGCCGGTTTGGTATCGATGTGATGAAAGAGTGAAGGTGAGCGAAGTCAAGAGCGGCGTCAGCTTTGGTTGGTTGCCAGCGAAGCGACTTCGGGCGCGACCCTTTCTTGATTTCTACAAAACAGCTCCGACAGCAAGCGCGGGAATCGGGTGTTAAAGGCGACATAAGCACTGAAACCATAATATCTCGTCGACGGGAATCTCGCTTGCTGTCGGAGCTGTAACCTTTCCTCATCAGTGGAACAGTGCAATGTCGGAACCGGAAATAAAGGTCGGGACGAGCAGCAGTGCCCCCTTCCACCGAGCGCCGATGGCTCCCGCTATGCCCGGTGGCCGCGTATCTTCGTCCTATGGCCTTTCGGTGACGGATGACATAGATGCGCGGATCTGGGAGAAAATCAAAGACCATCCCTGCTTTTCAGAGCAAGCCCATCACTATTTCGCTCGCATGCATGTCGCGGTTGCACCTGCTTGCAACATCCAGTGCAACTACTGCAATCGCAAATATGATTGCACCAACGAAAGCCGCCCGGGCGTCGCATCGGTGAAGTTGAGTCCCGACCAGGCAGTACGCAAGGTGCTTGCCGTCGCCGGTAAAATGCCGGAGCTTTCCGTAGTCGGCGTTGCCGGACCGGGAGACGCTTGTTACGACTGGAGGAAGACAGTAGCGACGTTTGAAGGAGTTGCGAGAGAAATACCTGACATCAGACTATGCATTTCTACTAATGGATTGGCGCTTCCGGACCATGTCGATGAGCTAGCTGACATGAACGTCGATCACGTGACGATCACTATCAACATGGTGAATCCGGAAGTCGGGGCGAAGATCTATCCATGGATACTCCACGGGCATCGTCGATACACTGGGATAGAAGGTGCCAGGATCCTTCACGAGCGCCAAATGCTGGGTTTGGAAATGCTGACCAAACGCGGCATTCTCACCAAAATCAATTCGGTGATGATTCCAGGCGTCAATGACACGCACCTCGTGGAAGTTAACCGATGGATCAGAGATCGCGGGGCATTCATGCACAATGTGGTGCCCCTGATTTCCAAGCCTTCACATGGCACTTATTACGGTCTTACGGGTCAGCGTTGCCCGGAGCCGTTCGAACTGAAGGCACTTCAAGACTGTCTCGATGGCAACGTTAAGCTTATGCGCCACTGCCAACAATGCCGGGCCGACGCCATCGGTTTGCTGGGCGATGATCGCGAGCGAGAGTTTGCCCTCGACCAGATCTCCACCAGAGTTAAATTCGACACCAGCAAGCGCGAGGCCTATCGCAAGCTGGTCCAGCATGAGCGAGGGGATCAACTGGCAGCAAAATTGGACGCGAACAAAGCAGTCAGGTCACTAGGTTCTTCGGGAACCCTCGCTGTTGCCGTGGCGACTAAAGGAGGCGGCCGGATCAACGAACATTTCGGTCAGGCAAGGGAACTCCAAGTGTATGCAGTCTCACGAAAGGGGATCAACTTGGTGGGACACCGCAAGGTCGAGCAGTATTGCCTCGGTGGTTTAGGCGAGAAGGCCACTCTCGATCACACTATCGTTGCACTCGACGGCATCGACATTCTGCTTTCTTCCAAAATCGGCGATTGCCCAAAGAAGCGGTTGGCAGAAACTGGCGTGCGAGCCAGTGACGCATTTTCCTATAATTACATCGAGACTGCGATTGGCGCGCTATACGCCGCCGAGTTTGGCGGCAAACCGGCGATGCCGACGGCTTTAGGCCCCTCTAATTGAATCAGGAGCTAAAACATGGCCTTCAAGATCATTGTATCCCAATGCACCCAGTGCGGGGCTTGCGAATTTGAATGTCCCTCAGATGCGATCAGTTTCAAAGGTGAGGGATACGTCGTGGATTCAAAAAAATGTACTGAGTGCAAGGGTGAGTTTGACACGCAACAATGCGCTTCGGTGTGTCCGATGCCGAAGACCTGCGTCCCTGCCTGATCGCCACCGGACTAAATCGTAAAGAATGCGACGAGCTGCTAGTGGTCTCCTAAGCGAACCTGAGGTCAAAAATTCACGTACAACCGATATCCAATCCAGTGAGCGATGCGCGCAACCTGAGCTTCCGGAGCTCCAAATCCGGCGCAGCGAGAAGGGACATGCATGAGAGTGACAATCAGCAGAACTGACGTCGGCTTATCGGTCTATATTCACAAGAAAGACCTTGAGGAACCGATCATTTCGGTTGAGCACAAAAACCTATGGGGCGGCTTTATATTGCTGAAAAATGGATGGCGGATAGCCCTCCCCGACCTATCGCAGAACAGGCGCCTGCCCGTTACTGTCGACGCGAGGAGGCTATCCAGTTAGCGTGTGCGCAGGTTGATAGATGAGCGTCGATGCGAAGCGCAAGCGGGCATACACCCCAAATAGAGGGCATCGAGTTCCCGATCCCTTGAAGGCGGCTAACGGCAAGAGGCCGCCCGTAAATCAGGAGGAATCCGAGATGGCTGCCATTCAACGAAACAACGCTAGCCTAATCGGCAATCCAGGCGGAAGCCCTAAGCTTTGTAACAGCATTCATCCCATCGGTTCGGTGATATCCGCGGCGCTCCGGAAAGGAATTGGCATGAACCCCTTCGCCAGAACAGCTGCGGCTCTTTTCCTCGTGAACGGCCCCAAGAGCAATAGCCCCCTCGACGCAGAGAAGATTTGTTCAGCTTTGATTCAGACACTATTGGAAGATGCCTCCCGCAATCTGGAGGCTCGAGCCTGGCAGAACGCCGTGCAGACGGTCCCTTATCAGGTAGGAAGAATGAAATTGACGCAAACGCTGAACTGCACAATGCCGCTTGGGGGGGTGCCGGACAAACTTGCGTCGATGTGCACCAGTAAACGCCAAAGGCCCACACTGGCGAAACCCATTGGCTCCTACCTGAAACAATTTGGAAAGCCGACAGCGTTCAACTGCCTCATCCTGGATCAACCCGACACGGCTGAGATCCACCTCAGTCTGACGTGCCTGGATGTAACGGAGGACCGAAATCCGGAGAAATTTAGCATCGCTTCGACCCAAGTTTCGGCGAAGCTGAAGCTTTCGAACCAGCAAACGCAGGCCGCTATCACCGAGGCCTTCGGCTCCTTCCAGGCGACGAGCGACCAGCCCTTCTACCTCCGCACTGAATTGATTCAGATGCCCACCAAGTCAAGCTCAATGGAGGATATCCGTACCCGATGCTCTGGCCGCACGTAGTCCTGACTATTTTGATCAGCGACCATGGACTAGCGCGTCTCCTCCGCCAAAAGCGCCCGGCTGCCGCGCATTGGTCCAGTTTCACCCGGAACGACTTGCGGCCCCTGTGGTGCTTCTGGCCCAACGGGGCCTTGGGATGGGGTCACCTTCACCCACGCCGATTCATCCCAGACACCACAGTCCAATGTGGCAGCTTCCACTGGAGTTCCGATCTTTTAACAGGAGCTTTCCGTTTAAGCGCCGGAAAGCCTTCTGGCGACCAGCAATGTGCGAAGTTTCATGGCCGGCTTTTCAATCAGCACCCATGATAGAGCGGCTAATGCCACGGTTCCGACCGGCTCGACGATCCAGAGCCACCAGTGGCCGACCCATCCGATGGCGATCAGCGTGTGCATGACGAGCATATGGTAGAGGTAGATCCCGTAAGAGAGATCCTGCCCGCGCAACAGATTAGGGCGCGGAAATGAGTGCGCTGCCGACAGGACTAGACCGGCGAGAACAGCGATTCGGAATGCATCAACAGGCGCCGCATTGTTGATCGAGATGAACGCAGCGGACGTTCCTGCTACCCACCACGTTATCGCGAGATGAGTTGCCAGCCACCACAAGAGCTTGCCTTCAAAGATCTTGCTGACGCGATGCCAGTAAAACCGAGCAAGAACCCCCATCGAAAAAATCCAGAAAGTCGGGCCTGCTGTCACCGACAGGAACGGATTGTACTTATCAGTTATGTTGAAGTGCTGCGCCATGACCCAAGACCCGAGAGCGGCGACGGCAACGACTAGCGCCCCTGCTCGTTTCCACCGCCGCCAAATTTCCAACAGCGTTGGCAGGGTGAGGTAGAACGTCAGCTCCACCGTCAGCGTCCACAGCACCCCACTTAGGTCCGAGGCGCCATAAAAGCCGCTCATCGTGTAGGGCTCGTAGGTGAAGTAGACCGCCCAGATCCGTGCAGCGGTCAGGATGTAGACAGTGAAGTAAGACAGATACTGCAAGATGCCAGTGACATGTAGTCCCCCAGTCACCAGCAGGGCAAGTTCCATTATGGCGATGTTGACGAACAGTGCAGGAAAGATCCGGAGCGACCGCTTGACGAAAAAAGAGGCCGCAGACGATGAGCGGATGTAAGAATCCGTTACTAGAAAGCCGCTGATTACAAAGAAGATCGCAACACCCGGCGCCGAAAACAACAGATTGAAGACCGATGTGCCGTCTAAAGAATCGCCCAGGTGAAGCCAATTCCACGCGTGGCTGAACATCACTTGGCAGGCGGCAAAGAGCCTTAACAGGTCAAAGTTGTTCCGGTGGTCGGATGAGTGTTCATTGGATGGTCCCATGAATGTCCATCAGCGCGGGCAGATGCCGCGCAACCTTTTGGCGTTTATTGAGAACAGAACTCGGTGTAGCGGTGGACGGCATTGTTGTCGGCAGCTCTGCCGTCAGATCGTTTGCCCTCGTTCGGCAACAACGTCAACAATTACATGCTGATCCGGACGGTGGGGTCAAGGCACCGCTTACTGTGAAAGTGGCACTCATCACCGCATTAGCCGCCGTCGAAGCAATGTGGTCGACACGAGGAATGGTACGACTATGTAGATGCAGAGAACGCCGATATGCAGGCAGACATTGGCGATTGGTTGGCCCAGCATCATCGGGCGGATAACATCGATCGAATGTGCCAAGGGCAAAAAGGCGGCTATCTGTTGGAATGCTACGGGCAATTGGTCTACGGGAAAGACTGCGCCTGACAAAAACAACATCGGTGTGATGACGAGGGTTTGGTAAAATATGAAGTAATCGTAACTGGGCGCGAGGGCCGTAACGACCATTCCAAGGCTCGCAAACGCTAAGCCAGTGAGGGCGATGACCGGAAGCGCATAGAGAAGACACAGCCAATGAGTGTATCCCAGCGTGGCGGCGACGATACCAATACCGGTGCCCGCCAGCGCCGCCTTAGTTGCTGCCCAGGCCATTTCCCCAACGACGATATCCCCTAGCGTGAGCTGTGTGTACAACATTGCTTCCCAGGTGCGCTGGCCCTGCATTCGGCCAAAGGCCGCATAGATAGTCTCGAAGGTTGCAGCAGTCATCGCGCTTGTCGCGATCATTCCAGCCGCCAAAAATGCAGTGTACGATACGCCGTCAACGCGCCCTACCATCACTCCCAATCCAGCGCCGAGCCCGAATAGGTATATTATAGGATCGGCTAGATTTCCGAGAATGGATGCCAGCGCCGCTTTTTTCCAAGCCAGATAGTTTCTGCGCCAAACTGCGAGCCAGTTCAAACCGCCGGCGGGTAATGTTGCTACGCCCATCGTCTACTTCTCCATCTCGCGTCCGGTTAACCGCAAGAAGACATCCTCTAGATTTGGTGGACGCTCCAGCAAGCGCAGGCCCGAATATCCACGCAGTTGCGCGCGCACCTGCTCTGGATCAGGCGTGTAGCAGAACAGGGTCTCTCCGCTGATCTCCAGTCGCCTAGCATTCGGCCTGACCAAAAGACTAAGCTCCTGCGGATCGCCACCATAAATTTCGATCACGGGACAACCAATCTGCTCCTCGATCAGGGCATGCGGTCGGCCTTCGGCGATCTTTCGCCCAGCTTCAAGCACGCACAGCCGGTCGCACAACCGCTCAGCCTCTTCCATGATATGGGTGGTCAGAAGAATTGTCTTGCCGCGTGCCAACAGCGATCGAAGTCGTTCCCAGATCAAGTGGCGCGCGTGTGGGTCGAGACCAGTAGTCGGCTCGTCCAAAATGAGTAGCTGCGGGTCATTAATGAGCGCACGCGCCAAAGTGAGGCGCCGCTTCATTCCTCCAGATAGGTCTGCCACACGCGTATTCGCCTTGCTCTCAAGTCTCGCAAATTCAAGTAGTGACGGGATGACCGCTTCGATTTCTCGGGTGCTCATGCGGAAGTAGCGGCCGTATACTAAAAGGTTTTCGCGGACCGTGAATTCCAGGTCCAGATTATCGAACTGAGAGACGATCCCGATTTTCGCGCGCGCCAAGCGAACCTGGCCCGGTTCCTGCGCTCCGAGTACAGTGATATTGCCTGCACTTGGCGACGTCATTCCTAGGATCATACGGGTGATCGTGCTTTTTCCCGCGCCGTTCGGTCCTAAAAGACCAAAACACTCTCCTGCGGCGATAGTAAACGACAAGTCATTGACGACGACTTTACCACCATATGACTTCGAAACGCCGGCCAGGTCGATTGCGACTGCGGACAAAGAGCCAGACGGCGAGTCTATTGCCTTAAATTTCGAACGGCCCTGCCGCTCCGATAGGATCATATGATCCTGGTGCGGATCAGCGATCGTCGTCTTCAAATTCACTAATTGCCCGTTCATTTGTTGCCCCAAATTTTGAGCTGCGGTGGCGCGATCATCACTCGCCACTATAGGCAATTTCAGATGTCGCCCGCCCTGGCATTTTGGTAGCGCCCTGCTGCCCAACAGTGGGCGCAATCGCAACTGATCCGCGCGACAGCCAGTCGCTATTGGATAGGGTACAAAGGGCATAGGCCTTCAAGGGAATTAAGAGAAAGATATTCACGAGCGTGTGGAGAGAAAAACCCAGAAACCTAAGCTCGCGGGCACGATAGGCAGCCACACTGCATCGCACAAGAGTCATGGAGCCGATGACCATGATCGTCCACCATGGTACTGTGGCGGTCAACGCAAACTGGCCAATACCCGTCAACACCGACAGCGCAAGAAGTAGAGGGCCGCCATTTTGCCCGATTACGTCCAGCGTGAGATATCGATCAAGGCCAGGCAGTACGGGGAACGCAAGCAAAGTATCCCGAAAAGTGCTGCGTGCCCACCGGAGTTGTTGACGCAGATAAACACCTATTGTGTCAGGAACGACTGTCGCCGCGATGGCGCTCGGAACATACTCGGTTCGAAAACCTGCGCTCAGCATGAGAATCGTCAAATGGCGATCTTCACCGAAGTCACTCGGCTTGCCGCGATAAAGTTGCGTCTCGTACTGATCCAGCAGCGAGAGCATAGCAGAACGCCGGTACATCGCGCATGGGCCGCAGCAGCACATAACTGCACCGAAGCGAGCTTGCGCCGCGCGCTCCTCGTTGCAGGCAAGCCAGTACTCCATGTCAATCAAGCGAGTCAGCCAAGTGTCCCCCTGGTTACTGGCTTTCAATTGGCCCATCGCCGCACCGACCGCTGGATCGCGCATTTTGTGGGCGAGCTTGGAGACGACGTCGGGGGCGAGCGTGGTGTCTGAGTCCACGTTCAAGATGAGATCCCCAGAGGACTGGGTGATAGCGGCGATTTGCGCTTTGCGCTTTCCAACATTTTTAGGGAGAATTGTGAAGTTGAATCTCTCATCGTCTGCATAGACAGCGCGCTGAGCCACAACCGCGTCCCAATTTTTGGAACCGTCGTCGACTACATAGATGCGCAATTGTCCGGCATAATCCTGTTCCGCAAGCGACGCGAGGCATTCCGAAAGAACGATTGGGTCCTCGTTGAAGGACGGCACAATGACATCAACGCTTGGCACAGAGGTGGCGTCGATATCTTTCGCAGGTGTTGTTGAGATCGTTGTCCGCCTAGCATGAAAGACCTGCGCGCTCTTATAAACAGTGGAGAGCATTGCATAAAGCGAGACGGCGGCGATGCTGGTTGTTGCGAGCAGGGTCATGGTTTCTCGTTTGTCCAGTGTTTCAGGGAAGTGAACGAATTTGGAATCCGCGGCTATGCAGTGCCGGAATAATTCGAGAGAGTGCTAAAAGCGTCTGGTCACGCAGTCCGGCAAGCGAGCATTGCTCAACCTCATCGGGAGGACACCCGTCGTGCAAAAGTACGATTGCCCCAGGCCGAGCAGCAGCAAGCACCTCATCAACGATCACATCGGTGCCCGGGCAAGACCAATCTCTAGGGTCGGCCGACCAGTGAACGGCTCCAAGTCCAGCCCTCACCGATGCTGAGAGCACGTCTTCAGTCCACGCCCCGTAAGGCGCTCGTAAGTGCCGGACCCGGGCTTGGGGGCAGGCCGAGACAATAGCTTGATGCGCCTCGTCTATTTCACGTTTCACATCCTTGGGATCGCAGGTGGCGAGGTCGGGATGCGTCATGGTATGATTGGCGACATCATGACCTTCCGCCACAAGGCGTTGAATGAGTTCCGGGTGATCCTTCACGTAGGAACCGATAGCAAAAAATGTTGCCGGGACGCGGTGCTCAGCTAGAACATCAAGGATTTGCGGCGTGCAGAATGGATTGGGACCATCATCGAACGTCAAGTAAACGCAGCGATCTTCCGGTCCGTTTGTGTGATTGACCGGTACTTCGCTCATATAGGCAGGCCGCTTCATAGTTCCGACCCGTTTCGTTCAATCAACGAGCCCGCAGGCCACTCAGTCATCGGACGGTCGACGGGAACTACCAATACGAGGACATCTTCAGTGCGCGTGGCTGGCAGGTCGGAATGCGCGTCTGGAAGCGTGGAGCGCACACGCAGCCCCGTCATCATATTGGCGGTTCCGTCTCGGCAGTATCTTTCCATGTGATTCCGCATGGCGTGGCGAACTGTTCCAAAAGCAAATGGAACGCTCAACTCGCGCAGAACCGGAAACATAGCGCGGACCGAGTGAGCGATGCCTAATCCTTCTAGATCCGGTCGCACTCCGTACAGGCCTAGCTCGGCCACAAGCAAATCAGTCGTACCGACCCTTACGAAGCGGCGTAACAAGCCCATGTGGCTAGCGACACCGCGCGAGTCATATGCGATTGCGCGGCGTTCGGGCCTCGCACCACCCCAGCTTCGGCCAGTCTCGAACGGCTTGGCATTGAAAGCTCCCGTCGGCCCATAGGTCTTGCAAAAAAAATCAGCGAGCTCCGCGTGGTCTGAAGCTTCCAGCTCATTTTCCCAGCATATTTTCCATCGCACTTCAGAAGACATGCAAAAGCTCCACGTTGTTCCTTCACCCAGCCACGATCAAAGCCGCGCGAGATTGTTGCGCATGACTATTGGATTGCCGGTTAGACAATCGAGCGGTTAGGAGAAGTAAAGAATTGAAATCGGGCCCTTGCCCGGCATTTCGATTTTTCGTTCCCGGCCTTGATATTGATCAAGTTCCGGCTTTTCTATAAGTGATCCGAAAGATTGGTAAAATTGATTGTTTGGATGGCAATCATCTATGGAATGGATATACACTCATGCGTTTTAAAGGCCTTGATCTCAACCTTCTTGTAGCGCTCGACGCTCTAATGACCGAGCGCAAGCTCACAGCAGCGGCACGCAGCATCAACCTCAGCCAACCCGCCATGAGCGCTGCCATCTCCAGGTTGCGCGCCTATTTCAACGACGAGCTTTTTATTATGCAGAGACGGGAGCTAATTCCGACCCCGCGTGCGGAGGCACTCGCCCCCGCTGTTCGCGATGCTCTCTTGCATATTCAGCTCTCCGTCATCGCATGGGATCCAATAATCCCTGCGGAGTCCGACCGCCGATTCAGAATTATCCTTTCAGACTTCATGGCACTGGTCTTCTTCGACAAGATCATCTTGCGCTTAGCTCGAGAGGCGCCGGGGGTCAGCTTCGAGTTGCTGCCACTTGACGACGATCCGGAGGAGCTTCTCCGCCGTGGGGATGTTGATTTTCTGATCCTTCCGGATTTGTTCATGTCTGGCGCCCACCCAAAAGCAAGGCTTTTCGAAGAGGAACTGGTGTGTGTCGGCTGCCCTACGAACGAGCAGCTGCCAGGGAAGCTCTCCCTGGAGCAATATATGTCCATGGGGCATGTTGCGGCTAAGTTCGGACGTGGTCTTAAGCCTTCTGTTGAGCAATGGTTATTGCTGGAGCACGGCTTCAAGAGGCGTATTGAACTCGTCGTGCCGGGGTTTAACCTGATCCCGCCGTTGCTGTCAGGCACTAACCGAATAGCAACCATCCCGCTCCGGCTGGTCAAACATTACGAACAAACTATCCCCTTACGGATCATCGAGCATCCTTTGCCACTGCTTTCGTTCACTGAGGCTGTCCAATGGCCGGCTCTTCACAACACTGATCCTGGAAACATATGGATGCGCAAGATTATGATCAAAGAGGCTTCGCGCATGGAATCTGAGATGCAAAGTTGCACGTCGTAAGCGGCACCCCCGGGTTCATTCCACAGCCCCAGTAGTTAGATGGGCGCTGATCATTGGAACCGATGCATTCGGTCCCCTAACGAGGCAACGCATTATAGGCGGGTCCCGGTGCCTCAGCTCATCCAGCGATTTAAGCCATTGTGCCGAGAGCGATCGTTTCTACCTGAAGGTGCCATGTATGCTTTACCTGGCCTAATGCAAAGTGATTCAAAACTTTATTCCTGTCATTTATGTTCGGCTCAATGCTGAAAACCAGCATCACGCCACGGCGACTTCATCGACCTCCCGCACATGCTTCCTGCGCCGCACTGATAACGCGCCGGCCCGGGAAGGGCCAAAGCTCAATACTTTCGATCCGCGTAATCACGCTTTTCCTGGAGGGTTTGAAACGCCGCCGGCTAATGAATTCAGCCGCGCAATGCGCTGAGCCACGATCCATGGCGTGGATGCTTTTGATCCACACAATCAATTTTACCAATCATTTCATATGATCCATAGCAAGGCAGCCGCGCGGTGAGGTTCGGTAATTTTGTCGGTTCTGTCATCACTTAACAGACGAGCCGGAACATCTTCCGATGTTAGCAGCAATTGGATCGGGTCTTCTCGCAAGGCCGGCGGCTTGTCGAAATTAGGCATGATGGAAAGGAACACAAATGGCTGATCAACTCACACTGGAAATTATCAGTGCGATCAATAAGCTCGTCAAAGCTGAAAACGGCGAGAGAACGACCGTAGCGCTCGGCGAAATAACGACTGACACGGAGTTGACTTCGCTTGGCATCGATTCGCTGGGTTTGGCCGATGTCCTTTGGGATCTGGAGCAAATCTACGGCATCAAGATCGAGATGAACACGGCAGATGCCTGGTCGAACCTCAACAATATCGGCGACGTGGTGGAAGCCGTCCGTGGCTTGCTCACCAAGGAGGTCTGAATGGACAGGCGCGTCGTTATCACCGGATTGGGCGGATTGTGCGGACTGGGCACCGATGCTTCCTCTATCTGGACGGAGATGCGCGAAGGCCGCTCCGCCATCGGCCCGATCTCAAACTCAGAGATTCATGAGCTGAAGGGGATGATCGGGACCGAGATCAAAGTGCTGCCTCAACACGACATTGATCGCAAGCAGCTCATCTCCATGGACCGCTTCAGCCTGCTTGCCGTGCTTGCAGCTAAAGAAGCCATGCTACAGGCCGGCCTTTCGTGCGATGAAGGAAATGCCCACCGTTTCGGCGCGACAGTGGGCGTTGGCTTTGGCGGCTGGGACGCTACCGAGAAGGCCTACCGCACCCTCCTACTGGGCGGCGCGACCCGCACTGAGCTATTCACTGGGGTAAAGGCAATGCCTAGCGCGGCTGCCTGTCAAGTAAGCATGAACCTCGGGCTGCGGGGGCCAGTCTTCGGTGCCACCTCCGCCTGCGCCTCGGCCAACCATGCGATCGCTTCAGCGGTAGACCAGATCAAGCTCGGTAGGGCGGACGTTATGCTAGCTGGAGGAAGCGACGCGCCACTCGTGTGGATCGTGCTTAAGGCATGGGAAGCAATGCGCGTACTCGCTCCAGATACTTGCCGGCCATTCTCCGCCGACAGGAAAGGACTAGTTTTGGGCGAGGGTGCGGGCATGGCGGTGCTGGAAAGTTATGAGCATGCCGCCGCCCGCGGTGCAACGATGCTTGCCGAGGTCGCCGGCATTGGCCTTTCCGCCGATGCCTACCACATCGCTGCACCAGCTGTGCATGGGCCGGAGGCGGCGATGCGCGCCTGCCTTGTTGATGCGGGTTTAAATCCCGAGGATGTAGACTACCTCAACGCCCATGGCACCGGCACCAAGGCCAACGATCAGATCGAAACGATGGCGATTAAGCGCGTCTTCGGTGACCATGCTCGATCGATGTCCATCTCTTCCACCAAATCCACTCACGCGCACTGCCTTGGGGCAGCAAGTGCGCTCGAAATGATAGCTTGCGTTATGGCGATCCAAGAAGATGTCGTGCCGCCGACGGCCAACTATCGCGAGCCAGACCCCGATTGTGATCTGGACATCACGCCAAATGTGCCCCGAGAGCGCAGGGTGCGCGTGGCCATGAGCAACGCCTTCGCGATGGGCGGCATGAATGCTGTCCTTGCGTTCAAGCAGGTGCAATGAAGTGAAGATCGTCATGATTGAACCCTTGTAAGGCCAGCGGCAAAATGCCTGAGGCGGGCGCCGCCGATTCCCGTTAGCGAGGTTTTGCTGCAGTTTCGCAGATACTCGCGCATCTGAAAAATGTTCCTCCGCGCAGCCACGTTATTCAGCTTTCACCATGTGTCGCGGGAGCTGGAGCCTGACTATTTTCGTCGCCGGAGTTCTCACTCGGCTCGCCGGTCGACTAAAGTTGACGCCTCATCCTTTTCTTCCACGAACAAGGAGTGTTACTATCAATTCCACCTCCGCCTACGCCCGATATCGTGCCAGGTGCTAGCTAGCTTGGTCGCGAAGTAGTCGCACTCAAGTACCGTCCTCCCGCGAACAAGATCTGAGAAGTGTACGATGACAAGCAGCCAAAAAGAGAAGATGCTGGCAGGCGAAATGTACAACGCAGCGGACCCCGAGATCCAAGCCGAGTTGCTCCTCACCGGGGCTTGGTTGAAGCGGTATAATGACACGCTGGGCGACTCCGCCGAGCGGTGGAATGCGCTCCTTTTAGAACGATTGGGAGCAGTCGGGCTTGGAGCGGTTATTCGTCCGCCGTTCCACTGCGATTACGGGTTTAACATCCGGGTCGGAGCTTGGGTTTACATCAATTACAACTGCGTCATTCTTGACGTGGCAGCGGTAACTATCGGTGACGGAACCGCAATAGGCCCTGCTGTGCAGATTTACACCGCGGACCATCCACATGATCCAGAGCAGCGCCAGGCTGGACTGCAGTTGGGACGACCTGTCAGCATTGGCAGGCACGCCTGGATTGGCGGTGGAGCAATCATTCTCCCGGGCGTGACAATTGGCGACCACGCTGTCATTGGCGCTGGTAGTGTGGTCACGCGAGATGTTCCTGCAGGAAGCACGGCCATGGGAAATCCAGCTCGGGTCAAGGCTGGTGGACGCTTGCCGAAATCATAAAAGCAGGCGTTGGGGTAAATCCTGCGTAAGGGGTAGCTTCTTTGCTTGTGCGAGCGGAACCTCTGGCCGTCCTTGCCGTTCCAACTGTCGGCACTTGCACTCTGACGCCAACCTCTTTGCAAATGCGGCTGGGCGGTCCTGCTGGCCGATTCGTGATCACGTTTGCATGCAAAGGGGCAACTACGACTTAGGGTCAACCCGCAGACACATACCGCGCAGAAAAACGAATTGTCTTTCAGTCCGTGCGCATGATGAAAGACAATTGATCGTGTCGAATGGACATGCGCGCGGCATGTCGTCGGCAAATACCAATTCCTGTTGGCTCGAACATTTTTAGAGGTAGGCGCCCAACACCCGGGCGTAAGTTATCATCGACACTTTGCAGAAGGCACCATACGCTGCCTGCAGCGTCTAATCGACGAAACCCGAGTGCGCGACATCCATATCGTGGATGGTAGCTATTGCAACAATCAATTTTACTAATCTGTTTGGATTTATTAGCACCCCTGGAGGACCCGCACCGAGCGGCGTCCGCCTTCCTGATGACCGGGCGGGGGCTCTTGGGACGTGGGTGACGAGCATGTGTGGGATTGTTGGCATAGTCGGACGGAAGCCCGTGTCGGAGCGGCTGATCGAAGCCTTGGAGCGACTGGAATATCGTGGCTATGATTCAGCCGGCGTTGCGACGATCTTCGAGGGAGAATTGCACCGACGCCGCGCAGAAGGCAAACTCGTGAACCTTAAAACGAGATTGAAAAAAGAGCCCCTGAGCGGCACCGTCGGCATCGCCCACACGCGCTGGGCGACGCATGGTGCGCCAACAGAATGCAACGCTCACCCGCACTTTGCCGATGGCGTAGCCGTTGTTCATAACGGCATCATCGAAAATTTTGCCGAGCTGAAGGACGGATTGGCGAAGGTAGGGGTCAAGTTTAAGACCGATACGGACACCGAGGTGATTGTGCATCTCCTGACCAAATTCCGTCAGGATGGCATGGGATGTCTTGAAGCAATGCAAGCCATGCTGAAGTGCGTTAACGGCGCCTTCGCTCTTGCCATTTTGTTTGAGGAAGATCCCGCAACCATTATGGTGGCGCGCAATGGGCCACCATTAGTGATAGGCCATGGCGATGGTGAGATGTTTCTGGGCTCCGACGCGATCGCTCTTGCTCCGTTCACCAATGACATCACTTATCTGCACGATGGCGATTGGGCTGTAGTAGGCAAAACGAGTGTCCAAGTTTTCGATATCGAAGGCAAAGTCGTTACGCGCCCGCGGCACATATCGATTGCTACCGCCGACCTGGTCTGCAAGGGCAATCACCGGCACTTTATGGACAAGGAAATCTACGAGCAACCCGAGGTCATCGCCCGCGCTCTTGGTCACTACATCGATGTCAACGAAAATCATGTCAAAGCCATTGCAGCCGACATCGGATTTGCCAGGGTTGAGAGCCTCGCAATTTCTGCCTGCGGCACTGCATATCTAGCGGGGCTGGTTGGCAAATATTGGTTCGAGCGCTACGCACGGTTAATGGTTGAAATTGATGTCGCCTCTGAATTCCGCTATCGAGAAATCCCATTGTCTCCGCGGTCGGCAGCGCTCTTCATCTCTCAATCTGGTGAAACGGCTGACACGCTTGCATCGCTGCGCTATTGCAAAGCACAAGGTCTGAGAATAGGCGCTGTCGTCAATACCCCAGAATCTACTATTGCCCGCGAGGCAGATGCCATCTTTCCGATCCTCGCCGGGCCAGAGATCGGCGTTGCTTCTACCAAGGCATTTACCTGCCAGCTTGCTGTTCTCGCTGCACTTGCCATCGGCGCAGGCAAGGCGCGGGGCACAATCACGGACGACGAGGAACAAGCGCTCGTCCAAAGCCTGGCGACGTTACCAGGCGTTATGCGACGGGTGCTGAACGACATCAAGCCGAAGATCGAGCTCTTGTCACGGGAATTGTCGCATTATCGCGACGTGCTCTATCTCGGCCGCGGCACGAATTTCCCATTGGCCATGGAAGGTGCGCTGAAGCTCAAGGAGGTTTCCTATATCCATGCTGAAGGCTATGCGGCAGGAGAATTAAAACATGGTCCGATCGCCCTGATCGACGAAAATATGCCAGTCATCGTCATCGCGCCACATGATCGGTTCTTCGACAAGACTGTCTCCAATATGCAGGAAGTGGCCGCCCGCGGCGGCCGCATCATTCTGATCACAGATGAGACGGGAGCTTCGATGTCGAAACTCCCCACCATGCACACTATCGTATTACCCAATGTCGAGGAGATTATCGCGCCAATGATCTTTTCTCTGCCGCTACAGCTTCTTGCGTATCACACGGCGGTGGTCATGGGGGCAGATGTGGACCAGCCGCGGAATCTAGCTAAGTCAGTCACAGTCGAATGATTGTGACGATTGATTAGATCGCAACTCGCCTCCGGGAAAATCCACGACTTGATCAGACATCAAATAAGTGAGGTCGAATGCACGAACTTTCGCTCGCCGACGTGCCGTCGCGAATTGGCCAGGAACTCGGCAAATCCGAATGGATCACCGTCGATCAAACTACAATCGATCTCTTTGCCGATGCGACACACGATCATCAATTCATCCACGTGCACCCGGAACGCGCTGCAGTCGAAAGCCCGTTTGGTGGCACTATCGCTCATGGCTTCTTGACACTCTCGCTTCTGTCGGCGATGAACTTCAGCGGCATGCCAAGGATCCGCGAGCAGACCCTGGGCCTTAACTACGGCTTAGACCGGGTGCGTTTCATGTCACCGGTTAGGACCGGCAGCCGTGTGCGCGGCCGCTTCGTTCTCTCTGAATGTCAATTTCGCGGCGCAAGCATGCTGGTGACCACCTATGAGGTGACGGTCGAGATCGAGAACGAAAACCGACCGGCACTCACTGCCAATTGGATCACGATCATTCAGTTTGACCCGAACGACAGGCCTAAAGGGATTTGACGCCAGCCTGCCCCAGTTGCCTGGTCTACGAATAGCATCCCCATGAGCCTACGCGCTGTTTTCCATTAAGCGTCTGTTTTTCCTTACGATCGTACCTTGCGAACGTACCTTGCGAACGCCTATTGCTTCGGCCGGTTGATTAGACTTGCGCCGCTAGCAAAGCGGCAGACTGCATGATGCGCAACATCTTGCAAAGCGTTGTCAGCGAGATGACTAGGCTCATTCAACGTAAATGATTGTTGAAGTAACGGCTGCTAATTTCCGGCCGAGCAGATCACCGAAGCCTGTTGCCAACGCCAGTATGTTGACAGCACTGGTAACGGCAACTGCCAACCGTCCTCGACGGAAGACGCACCACCACCGAAAGGACGTGACCGCGTGGGCCCCTCGCCATGCAGCCATGAAACGGGACGTAATCCTGCTAAGGCCCTCGACGCGGACTTTCACTAAGATGGAATTGCTTGGCGAGCCTGTACAGAAGAGGACGCTACGCAGGCGTCGCTCCTGATACCACGCTGGTCTTCAGCAGCAGAGAAACTCCGCCAGCATCTCACGATCATATCGACCAGGTCGCGTCTTTTCGGTTGAACACAACGCCGACATTGGACAGCACGCGACCGGCCATTGGACCGATCGTGTCCCGGCACGTGGTGTAGGTGGCGGGAGGTAGCAAAGCCGAGCGCCCGCGCGCTTTTCATAGCGCTGTAGCGGGTGATTGGGTTTGCGGGCGGCCATCAGTGTTTTCCGCTAGGGTCGGGTTGTTGAAGACCAACCTGACGGAAAGACCACCGATGACCAATGATATGATGAACGTGCGTTCGCTTGTTGAGAAGAGCGCCGATGCAGATTTGTTGCGTGAGATGATCGGCTTTGCCGCCGAGCGGCTGATGGAGCTGGAGGTCGGATCAGCTGCCGGTGCTGAGTTCGGCGAGAAGAACCCGATGCGCCTTGCTCAACGCAATGGCTACCGCGACCGCGATTGGGAGACGCGAGCCGGGACCGTTGAACTCCGCATTCCGAAGTTGCGCAAGGGTAGCTACTTTCCGAGCTTCCTTGAACCCCGTCGCATGGCGGAAAAGGCTCTGACGGCCGTCATCCAAGAAGCGTATATCCAGGGAATCTCGACCCGTTCTGTCGACGATCTGGTCAAAGCCATGGGCATGAGCGGTATTTCGAAGAGCCAGGTGTCCCGGCTGTGTGAAGAGATCGACGTCAAGGTGAAGGCTTTCCTCGACAGGCCGATTGAAGGCGAGTGGCCATACGTGTGGGTGGACGCGACCTACCTCAAAGTTCGGCGCGGCGGACGTGTCGTTTCCGTCGCCGTCATTATCGCTGTCGGCGTGAACAGCGATGGCCGGCGCGAGATCCTAGGCATGGAGGTCGGCACGTCGGAGGCCGAACCGATCTGGACGGAATTCCTGCGTAGGCTGACACGCCGAGGATTGCGCGGCGTGAAGCTCGTCGTCTCGGATGCCCATGAAGGCCTCAAGGCTGCTGTCACGAAGGTTTTGAATGCCACCTGGCAAAGATGCCGGGTTCACTTCATGAGGAACGTGCTGGCCCACGCCGGAAAGAGCGGCAGGCGGGTCGTCTCCGCTTTCATCGCAACGGCCTTCGCCCAAGAGACGTCGGAGGCAGCAAGTGCTCAATGGCGCAGTGTTACCGATCAGATCAGGCCGAAAGTGCCGAAGCTCGCCACCATCATGGACGATGCCGAAGAAGACGTGCTCGCCTACATGACTTTCCCGAAAGAGCACCGTGCAAAGCTGCACTCGACGAATCCAATCGAGCGTCTCAATGGCGAAATCAAGCGACGCACCGAGGTGGTCGGTATCTTTCCGAACGACGAGGCGATCGTCCGTCTCGTGGGCGCGCTGCTGCTCGAACAGAACGACGAGTGGGCCGTCCAACGCGCCAGGTATATGACCCTTGAGACCATGGCTCAAATGAGCGATGATCCCCAAATCAGCCTGCCCGCTGTGGCTCGCTGATATCCGCTCCGACCCATGTCGGAAAGCACGGCCATCAGCCGTCAGTTACACCACTCCCGTGGACACGATCATTGGACCTTGTTCACGTGCCGGTGCATTCGATCAAAAAAGCACGTCGTTTCTAGTTTCCGTACTGCGCCACGTTGGAAAAGTGAAGCGCCCCAAGGGTGGAGCGCTCCTCGGATCTTCGAATTAAATGAAGCCGAAATTTTCCGCCGTAAGTGAGGTAAGGTTCGACACGTCATGCAGATTGTCGACATGAGCGAAGGCATGCGCGTGGTTCGCAGAATCGACATAGGCCAGTGTCGCACCGTGAGTTTTGCCATCCTGACCGAGAGTTTTTTCATCATGGTAGACAATAATGTCACCGCGGGCTTCGCCTTGAATAGCGGTAGCGGCGGCAGAGCTGGACGTGAACCCTCGATCAGTGATTACCACAACGTGCTGACCATGCGCTTTCGCGGCCTCGCCATTGTAAAAAGTGTCCACAAATTCGCCCGGGAAACCCTTCGAATGGTTGATGAAATTTGCGCCAAACAGTTTCCCGTTACCGAAGTCACTGGCGTCCATGACAAAACGGTCTTGCTTCGGGTCGAAATCCGTCACAGTCGTATAGCAGTGCGTTGTTCCAACCATAGGATCGTGGAAACGAAACACGAAGGCGTCACCGTCTTCGCCGCCAGTCAAAACATCTGCGCCGTCACCAGCCGCTAGGATATCCTTCCCCTTTCCGCCGTCGAGCCAGTCGTCGCTCTCGCCGCTATGTGGTGTTACGCGGCGCTGTTCGAACGGGTTGAAGGCGACGTATGAGCCGTCGCTATACAGGACGTCGTCACCATCACCGCCATTGATTGCGTCTGAGCCATCCCCGGCCCAGACAATGTCATGGCCGTCCCCGGCCTCGATGCTGTCGTGGCCGCCTTCAGCCCAAATTCGATCATCGCCGCCGCCGGCTTTGATCCACTCATTGAGCTCGCGTCCATAGATTGTGTCGTAGTCATCGGATCCAATAATAAAGGGGCTGTTGCCTTTGATCATCATCGCATATTCTCCTTATGAGGCAGCCGAAGTTGCCAGTGCCCCTTATGTTTTCTGAGAGCGAATTAGTGAAATCCATTGTTTTGATACGAACGATTTGAGTGACGGATGCCGCAATGTTTATCTCGGCCGAACGGTCCGCCTTTTGTCGTGGGCCGGCAGAATATGAAAACGACTTAGGGCTATGACAATCCGCAGCCAAGCAGTGGCAACAATGTCCGCGACACCTCGTTGACGAAGGTGAAAGCTTCCCCCTCGTATACGTTGCAGACAAATCTGCAGAGCACCTGATCTCAGGGTGCTTTGCAGATCGAAAACCTCAGCTCCAGGCATGGAGCGGTGGCTTCTCGCCATTCAGGAAATACTTACCCAAAATGGCGTACTTCCAGCGGACCGGGTCATGCAGAGTATGGGTGCGGGCGTTGCGTCAGTGGCGATCAAGCCCGTGCTCTGCAAGGGTTGAACGCGTTCCTGCCAGCTCGAACAACTTGTGGCCGCAATCGCGATTTCGGTGGAGAGTATCTTCGCTTCGGCGGTAACGATCTGGGCTTCCGCAACCGTTCAGGAAGAACAAATTGGCGATGCTGATCACCCGCAGGAACAGCGCAGAGATACTGGTCGCGACGACGCCGTCAATGTTGTGAATATCCTCAAGCCGACCCGACGCGTCCCTATGACACGCTTCTCCACCAACGGTGAGCCCAACACGGCGGGGTGGGAGTCGGACGGGGGTCTCACCCATCACTCGCGAGTTGCCCAGACGGCTGAACCGGCCTCGGGATCGGGCATCGCACCGCGGGTCGGCAGCCGCTCGGCCCCACCCATCGGCTGACCGACGATCATATCACTGCGGATTACAGGCTCCTGGACCAGGAGTTGCAGGGACGCTCTGCGGATCTGGCCGCCCGGACGAGCGTCGTGAATTCTGTCGTGGCACAAGCTCAGCTACAGTCGCGCTTTCGTTGTACGAGCCTAAGTTTGTTGGCGCGGCAAATGCTTGTGCCACCAGCTGGAAAATAAACAATAAAATATTCGGAAATATATTTCCGTATAGTTTCCACTAAATGGTGAGCTATCAATGCACTACCGTTCTCTGGCGTAAGATAAACAAATATATTATTAAATATATCCTCTGCGTCTCTTGTCTTTAATCGGCCAATTGTAGAGAGTCGACTTATGAAAAAGGTATGACCATGCTGAAATATTCAACAGGCGAAGGGCTGTCGCAGGGAGGAACGTCGGGGGCTATGGTCCAGGAGATAGGCTCCGGCACAGCAGGGACAACCCCTCCTATGTCCCAAAGAGCGTCGGGTCGACACAAGACCCAACGGACGCGATGCGAAACTTGATCCAGTCCAGCGATCTGGCTTTTCTCATGGAAGCTCATGATGCCCTCTCCGGGGGTCAGGCGGGGTTTGCAGACCTTTGGGCGTCCAGCCCAGCACCGGATGTTAGCTTCGCTCGTTATGGAGTTATATATGTCGCCAATTAAAAGAAAAATCTTCTCCGTAGGCGTCTCGACCCTGATGGCATGCGGCGCGTCGGCGGCCGATCTAGCTGACCACAGGGTTCCGAGCGCGCTCTCTTATGGCGCACCGGGAACCTTCTCGTGGGCCGGGGCTTACGCCGGTCTTCACGGAGGTGTCGCGGCCTCCAAATTCGGCCCGTTTAACAATGATCGCGCCCCAGCAGTGGGCGCTCAGGTAGGTTACAATTTCCAGGCCGGATCGGGCGTTTTCGGCGCAGAACTCGAAGGCTCTTACATGAACAACGAAGTGCGTGTGCCCGGCGGCAAGGTGGAAAGCCGCTTCCGCGGTGCCGCGAAAGCGAAGGCTGGCCTGGGCTTTGACCGCACTTTCGTCTACGGCACCGCGGGCGTCACAACGACCGAGTTCGAGGGCCGCCACGCCGCATCCGGATCGGACATGTGGAAATCCGGACCGAGTAGCTGGAAAAAGGGCTACCTCTTCGGCGGCGGCGTCGAGCACGTGTTTTCGGGTGGCGTGTCGGCAAAGATCGAGTACAACTACGTCATTAACAACGCCGTCCCGACCACGAGCGGAGGCATCAGCTCGAAGTCCGACCTCAACGATAATGTAATTGAAGCGGGCCTAAACTTTCGCTTCTGACGAACTCGTCTGAAGCATTGAGCAAACCCAGATACAAGGCAACCGCCAGCGCGATCGGCCATGCTTTGAAAAGTGCCGGCCTTGAAATCATCCATCGATTGCCGCTTCAGCTTTTCGGCAGTAGCACTCAGAATCATCGGCTCGCTCCACAACTTTCGGAGCGGCAATCTCTCTTCCCATGTCAACATACCGTTGAGCGCCAAAATTTGCGACAGGCCCTGCTTCGAAGTTGTCAGTCGTCTGCCGCACGGTTCCGGGTGAATGCGTAGCTATGGCGATCGGGCTGACGCACTCGGTTAAAATTGACGGCTCGAACTGTTTTTAGACGAGCGGCGCCAAACGGTTTGCCGAGAATGCGCTTTTTGGTTGTATGCATCAAGGGTATCTAATATGGTTTTCAGAGTTTCGCTGCCCACGGAACTGGACACTCACTGCTTAGATGTGAGGAAGTTAATCTTGCGCCGAACCGGGAGGTTGTCGTGAAGGAAGAATCCTCAGCGGTCTCGAATCTGGTGTTCGATTTCCTGTCAGAGTCAGCCAGCGCAAAGAGCAAAGACGATGTGTTACTCTTACTTGGAAAAATTTCACAATATTTCGGGTTTAGTTATTTCGCGATATCCGGCATCCCCTCGCCTACTGAGCGAATTGATCCCTATTTCGTTTTGGGCAATTGGTCAGTCGGGTGGTTTGATCGCTATCGTGAAAACAATTATGTCCACGCCGACCCCATAGTGCATCTTAGCAAGACATGTGATCACGCATTTGTTTGGTCGGAAGCTCTGCGAGATCAAAAACTCAATCGGCAGAGCCGTCGTGTCATGGATGAGGCACGCGAATTCAAGTTGATTGACGGCTTCAGCGTTCCTTTACACACTGCCGCTGGGTTTCAATCGATTGTCAGTTTTGGAGCGGAAAAGGTAGAGCTCTCAACCTGCGACCGAAGCGCGCTCTATCTGATGGCGGCTTACGCGCATAGCTTGCTCCGCGCCCAAATTGGGAATGATGCCAGTCGAAAAATTCAGGCCTTACCCATGATCACAACGCGAGAGCGCGAAATCATCCATTGGTGTGCCGCAGGCAAAACAGCAATAGAGATCGCAACGATTCTCGGACGATCCCATCGAACCATTCAAAATGTCATTTTGAACATCCAGCGAAAGCTCAATGTGGTTAATACACCTCAGATGATTGCCGAAAGCTTTCGTCTCAGAATCATTCGCTGAAGCATATGGAGTTTTCGGCCACTTCAAAGATCGGGCCTGTTGGATCCCGACAGCCATCATGATCAGATAGTAGCCCCGTTGAAATGCAGAGCTAGATCTGCGTCTGAATTGATAGACAGGCGCAACACAGTCTTCGGTAGGTCGAGCAGGCAGCATCGATTGAGGTGGCTGCGAGGACGTGCTTTGAATTTGTTTCCCCAGAAGTCGTCCAACGACCGCCTACCGCCAGACGGCCCCCCCGAATTGACCAGTCCCGTCTTTTGGGGTGATCCCCGACAGATCGCAGTGGTTGGCATTTTCTGGTCGGGCAGCTTGGATTAGCCGCGCACTTTTGACCGGCGCATTTATCACGCAATACGCGTTAAAGCGTGCGGGAAGCCCTGGCAATGTATTCGCCCGGTTGCCACTTGGCCTGCAGTTGACGCTTGCCCCCTCCAAACGTCCGGATGGATCCACGGGCTCACCGCTGAAATCGCATGTTTTCCCGGTTGACGTTCCCGGATTTCCAACCGGGCCGGCAAGCGTGATGCCGCGGATCACAACGCCAGTTTCTACGGGCTTCGCTGCGACCTTGCCTTTTTGGTGCTCCTCAGCCGCGGCTCCCTGCGTTAAGGTGAAGGTCAGAGCGAAAGCAGCTAGGCATCCGAAAGCTCTCAAAGTAGCAGTCATTAGGCTTCTCCTCTTTTGCCGGCCGGCAAGATGTCGCTTCCGGACCGATGTCTCTGAATCGAATGAAAGGACCTGCGCCCCTTTCAAGTTACCGAAACTTGATCAGGTAATTCACGGCCACGTTCTTGGGACGCGTCTCAAGAGCTGTGCGTGCCGGATTTTCCGGTGAACCTGTCGATTTGCTTGAAATGGAAGTTCCGGCGGCACTGCCCTGTTGCGAAATTCCCGCCGGCGTCGTTATCTCATAGGGATGCGCATGAACTTGCAGAGCATCGCATTGGAGTGATCCAACAACGTTTGCAACATTATTGCCAGTAGGATCTAGCCGTCGTTTCGCGTCAGGGTCCATACCGGCACCGGAATCGAAACCGCGCAGGAACAGCCCACGGTAGTCTGGAATCCGAAATTCCAGATCGGCCGTGGAATTCCGCTCTCCATAGAGTCCGCCGAGAACGGCGTAGAGTTCTGGATAGGCGGCTGCCCTGAGATAGCGTCCATCGCAAAGCATCCATCCCTGGGCTTCGACGTAGCTGATCGGAGCTTCCGCATTTGTACCCGCAGCCACGCCAGAGCTTGCGCAGGGTGTGTTGCTCCAGATTGTGTTAACCGAGCTCGAGATAGGGGCAACTTGCCCCGCAAAGGGACACACCGCACCGATTGGAGGCCCTGCAAACATCTTTGGTTCCTCGGTCAAATTGATGTGTGAGGGAAGGAATGCCAATTATCAGCAACAACAGGCACTCCCCTGCATCAGCTCCGTCCTGACGGACGGAGCTGATGCCAATTCACCTTGCCATCAAGCCGGGTTGACATCCCAGGTATTGTCGTCTTGGAGCACGCCTACGAGATTGAAGACGGCAGAGGGAAACTTGGCTTCCCTGGTCTGGGTGATCGTGTCGATACTGAGCACCGAGCCGATGGTCACATTCGTTCCCGCCGCAATCCAATAACTCGGAGTCGGCGTGAACGTGTGGAGCAGATTGGTGCCCGCTTGTGCAACATAAGTTCCTGTTCCGGACATGCCGATGCCCACGGAGAACCGGTTGTTTGGCACATTGGCAGCATCGTTGATGACCAGTGATCCTGCAGGATCACCCTTGATCGGCGCGGTCAGGCCAGGTCCATCACTTAATGAAAAAGTAGTGGTGTTTCTCCCGCTGGGGCTGCAGTCCTCCACTCCAGAGGCAAGAAAGTCCACGCCAGCAATCAGGTGTCCCGTGTCGCTCCAGACGAAGTTATAGGCGAGCTCCCAAGTGAATTTGATTTGATTGCCAACCCGAATTTGATACGGAGAGCAGAACCATGCCAAGGAGAAGACATTGGCAACAGGCTGAGGCATCTTTTGATAGACGTAGAAGGTCCAAGGTTGCGCCGATTGATTCTTCAACAGCAACGAATATTGCGTTCCTTGGGCAAGCGCCGCGCTTCCCGGCTGTGATGCACGGGCATGATCCGTCATTTCCTTGTCTACGTAGCTGACATGCAAGGACATTTGATTCTCCCTTTCCGCTGATTTTCTATCTTCACGCCAGGACTGATCCAATCGTTTGGACCGCTTCTTGGCCCAGCTCCAACTGAGGCGAGTGTTATTGGAGACACCAATTCAGCTATAAGTATTTCTGGGTGACGTAAATGAGTAGATATACTCCCTGACAGACCACCATCAACCCATAGTCATGCCCCCGAGACCCGGGACGGTAAGAGCGGTCGATGCCTATTTGGTCGGTAGCAGATAAGCACGGCCGAGATGATTTTCTAACGCAATCCCATCAAACGAAAAGCGGCCTGAGAGCCGGCTCGATCGAGCCTTAGGCGTCTTTGACGCACACCGTATGCTCTGCAAATTTACTCTAGCGGTACGGGATGATGGCATTCTTAAGCCCGTTTTGGCTGATATTTCCGTTACCGCCATTTCCTATGCCGCGCGGATTATTTGATTTCAAACCATGGTAGCGCGACGAAGGACGTCAAACATCCGCGACCTAACTCAGAAATGAGTATTTCTACTCATTTTGAAGGACAGAAAAATCGCGCATAGTAATCCTCGGGGGCAGGGAGCGATGATGAAGATTTGCATTGGGAACTCTCGGGCTAACGCCGTGCTCATGGAGAAAATCTGGCGATTTCGACACCAGCAATTTGTGGAACGACGTGGATGGCAGGCATTACGCAAGAGTGATAGACGGGAAATAGATCAGTTTGATCACGATTGCGCTATTCATTTTAGCGTCCTCAAGAACGATGCGGTGATCGGGTATTCTCGGCTCCTTCCTACGGTGCAGCCACATCTTCTTTCAAGCGTCTACCCGCAAATCATGCGGGGCCAAAGGTGGCCAAGGTCGCACGACGTTTTCGAATGGACGCGGTGGGCGGTTGCAAGCGGTGACGAAAGGATTGACGGGGTTCGAGTATCGCGGGTTTTAATGATCGGGTTGATGGAGTTTTGCCGCGTTGCCGGCATCACCTCGCTTATCGGCGAGACGCATCCAAAGCTGATAAACTCCTTGCGCGCCAACGGGTGGCAAACACACATACTCTCAGAGCCCAGCATTTTCGAAAACGAATTAGTCGTGCCACTCGAAGTCATCCCCTCGTCCGCCCCGCAGACGTTGAAGGCAACTAGCTAGCATAGGAAATTCCGCTCGATGTTTGAACCTTATGGCTCAGGAAGTTTTGGTCACCAATTCGCCGCCAGTCCGGCTCATAAACGCACACAAGTTCCCGCCTGGATATCTTTTGCACAAGCGGTGCTACATCACAATCGATGCTGGGGTCAGAGAGCCAGTCACGTAGCCGCCCGGATCGATTGCAGCCTAATGATTCCGCAGCCTATGCCACCCTAGAACGGCATGGGACAGTCAGTGTACCTCAGTCACTCGCGTCATTGGCATCCCTTTAGGGGGACGGCGAGGAAAGCAACCAACGGAGAGTCATAACATGGAAACGACAACCACCCGCAAGCCCGTCAATCTCATCGGTAGCGAGTTGAGCGTGTTTGCCAAGGCGCCGCGCGTCGGACCGACCCCTTCGACCACAGAAATTGCTGCCATGATCAAGGGGGGCAAGCCAGGCGACATGGACAAACTGGACGTTTAAGTTTCATCCGTGTGACCGTCGCCAAGGCGGCGGTCACTGCCCCTTTAGATTTTCATCAACTAAGCGATCACCCATGTTCAAGGGAACGATTGACCGAGGTCATCTCGAGTGCGTGGCTGAGCCCCCGATGTACCCGCCGCCCTACCCCAACATCTCGATCAAGATCCTAGACCATCCTTTGCTCGAAAGCTTCCGGTGGGACACTACTGATCAAATCATCCTGATCTGCCGCGAGCGTTCCGCCGAAGCGAATGGGCAGCTTGTGGCACTCAGGGATTGGCCGATAGAACGAGCGCAGGATTTCTGTGCCTTTGGGCAATGGCCATTGGACTATCAGACAATTTCGATCAACCGCCATTCCGGCACGGTGACCTTCAGCGCCGGACATGGAGGTGTTGCGCCACTTTATCTGAAGGTCAGCGGCGAGCGCATTGATCTCTCCTGGTCGATAGCGGACTTTTATTCGGGCATGACCCTCGCCGACGTCGACACGGACCGAACTGGCCTGCGTCTTGTCGGCACGCTCCCCTATGCAACAACCACGATGTTTCGCGGTGTTTTCATGCTGACGGAGCGCGCGTCGCTTTGCATCAGCAGGACAGGAGCCGTCGAGACGAAATACCCCCCTCCGGCACCGTATTTCATCCCGACCCCGCTTGTGGATGAGGCCGATGTTGCAGCCGCAGCATGCCGTTTGATCGACACCCTGCTGCGTCGCTGGCAGCTCACGCCCACCCTCACTGCTAGCGAATTCAGCGGAGGATTGGATTCGGCAGTCGTTGCCGCCATTTTGGCTGGGCAGCATCCTGACGCCCTGCAAACCTATGCCTTGGAGGTCGAGGGGCAAGCTCGAAGTCAACAGACTTCGCGGCGCGAAATAGCAATCGAGCACTTTGGCTTCCACGACCAAACGCTGCGTGTTGACACGATACCAATGGTTCCGTGTGGATTCGAAGTGAGTAGCGACTACGTCGCCGCTCCCTACAATGCCGATCTGCAGCGGCCCCTCCATCAACTATTGAAGTCGCTCGCAACTGCCTCAGCCCCGCGGGCGGTCGCAACTGGTACAGGCGGTGATGAGTTGCTAAGGGCCCATGCTTTCGAACAAAGTCACGAGCAAATCGCTCGTAATATTAGCGATGCATTCCTTCCTGCGATCCTTCCCTCCGCCATGACGCTGGTGCTCAAAAGCCGATTGCCCGACTATGCAGCATGCTGCGATCGGGCACCCTTTCCTATTCTGCCGATCTCGGTACTGGAGGCACACGCCGCGCGGGCTCCTTTGTTTGCGAGCCATGGCATATGGCCAATTAGCCCATTCGCCCAGCCAGAAGCCGTACGATTTTATCGGAGTTTGCCTTTAGCCTGGAGGCACGAAAAGGCGCTGCATCGCCGGATGTTGGAACGGCTTGGATATCCGAAACGGTTCTTCGGCGTTTCTATAAGAGAAAATTTCGAACACTATCTGACCGGCTCGCTGATTATCGGTGCTAGCGAGATCACTAATCAATTATCCCGTCGTTGCCTGCTGCATGAACTGGGACTGATCGATGCTGACCGGCTGATCGCCACAATAGACGACATCCGATACGATTCTCCGCTTAGCGAACTCGGCTTTATCTTCCACGCAATTAACGTTGAACACATGCTCCGGCGAATTGATGGAACTTGAAGGAGATCACCCGCTAATGCAGCGGGATTTCGAGATGCCGGCAATTAGGTCCCTTACAATTCGGAAGCCAATGCAGAACGGCTATGTCGAGAGTTTCAACGGGCGCATGCGCGACGAGCTGCTCAACGATAGCCTTTTCTTCGGGTCTCGATCATGCCCGAAGCGCCATTGCTGAATGGGCGGACGATTACAACCGCTTCCGGCCACTCATCGCTCGGATACAAAACCCCAGCAGACTTTGCCGGGACCATCGCCGCAACCGGCTCCAACGCTGCGCAAGATGAAAACTTCGCGTTTCCGCCGGTTGCTCACACCGCGCCAATTGGCGTATTCAAAAACGCCGGGGCTCTAGTCGCCGCTGGCTGAAAGTTCAGTGGCAGGTCAAGGGGTACACGCCGAATCGTCGCCTTCCTGCAATGTCCGCCCACGCTGCGATCGCGATACCGCTGAGTGGTCTGGCGATGACCGATAGCAGCATCGTTGTGCCGGGGATTCCCCGGAAAAGTCTCATCAATCAATCACGGTATGACGTCACAACAGGTGAAATCGAAGAACTCTAAAATATGTCGAGGACAGCCGCTGCAAGCATATCCAGGATATGGCGCAACGATGTGTTCCGTCACTGTGGGTTGCAATCGCAAGACAGCGCGCCTCAAATCGACATCATGTTACCGGTTGGGCATCTAACGTGTCCGTCGAAATATGCCTGCTGGACTCGTCAAAGGTGTCATAAGCCAGCGTCTCCCCCAAAGCGCCGAAATTCTAGGCTTCCTGTCGGAGTCTGGCCGGCTTTCTGGCGACTTATTACAAATTTAGTCAAATGGGGAGGACAACGGTTGTAGACTTGTTGCTTTGGCTGCACGCGATTGCGTAGTCTCACGCCCGAATTCTTCGCCTCGATCGACTGCGTCGGCAATTGTGCGCTTGCATCATTCTTCGGGCAGGCGAAACGGGTTTGGCTTGAATTGTGCTGTAATCGAGGTTGATTGAAATGCATTCGCTCCGTCTAGCCGCTGCGGTGTTGCCGCCGCTTTTGTCATCTTGCATGCTCGGGCCCGACTTTGCATCGCCGGAAACACCTTTACCGGCGAAGTTTTCCGAGGGTGCAAAACAGAGCGTCGGCGATGTTGCGGTGTCGGCATGGTGGAATTCCTTTTCAGATCGTACGCTCAACCAGTACGTTGCCACCGGCCTGGATAAGAACCTCAGTGTTCAGCAGGCGCTCGAAAGGATTAATGCCGCCGCGGACGTCACCATCACTGGCGCCGGGGGCCTTCCCAACCTTGATTTTGGAGCATCACACACGATCTGCAAAGCGCGAGATGTCACGAGCACCCAGAATATCTCCGGGGGGCAACTATCGTTGACCGGGCTGCTGGACGTATTCGGCCAGTACCGGCGCAGCACCGAAAGCGCACTTGCTTCTCTTGATTCTGCGCATGCGGCTGTCGACGTCGCAAAGCTGGCTCTAATCAAAGATCTTGTTTCCTCCTACATCGACGCCCGGTACTACCAGCAGCGCGTCTCCATTTCTCGAGCGAACCTGAAGTCGCGCCAGGAGACCTACGATCTCACGAATTTTCAACTCGAAGCGGGAGCAGCTTCCCGGCTGGATGTCTCGCAGGCCGAAGCGCTTGTCCAGTCGACGATTGCCGAATTACCAAGTCTGGAACTGAATTTCCGCGTGTCGGCTCATCACATTGCGTCCCTCATCGCCTTGCCGTCGGAAATGGTGGTCAAGCAACTGCAGAAAAACGAAGGGCAGCCGGTCTATCGCGGAAAGATCAATGCCGGCATTCCCGCCGATCTTATTCGCAATCGACCCGATATTCGCCAAGCTGAGCGGAATCTCGCCGCGGCGACTGCAAAGATCGGCGTGGCGGAAGCACGGCTTTATCCCGCGATAACGCTCTCCGGCTCGATCACACCTTCCTACATCAATCAGCGTGGCCGTCGCGGCGATATCTCGAAATGGTCCTTCGGGCCGAGCCTTGACCTCCCGATTCTGGACGGCGGCCGTTTGCGGGCAAACGTGGAGACTTCTAAATCGGCCGCGGCAGCAGCCTACATAAGCTGGAAATCAACCGTGCTGACAGCTGTGCAGGAAGTTCAGGACGCTTTGACAGCCGTCCGACGCGACGTTCGCACAGTAAACTCACGTCACAGGCAAGTGGAAACGACCGAAGAAACACTGAGGCTTTCGGTGGACTCGCACAAGGATGGCGCCTCGTCTCTGCTTGATGTTCTCGACGCGCAAAGGCAGGTGTCCAGCGCTCAATCAAGCCTCGCTACGGCAATCCAAAAATTGGCCAAGGATCACGTGCAGTTGAATGTCGCAATCGGCGGTCGTTTTGCGGCTCCCATGGTCGCGTCGCCCTGGGTGGAGGCTTCACGGGTGTCGCAGCAAATGCAAACGTCCGGTCCCACTCGCAATAGTCGAGCATTGCATTGTGAGATGTTTTAACCTGATCACGTCATTGGCGCGCCAGCGCCCGAGTTGCATTGGCGCCGGCGGGAGGCCGGCGCCGTAGTAAAACTTAGGATGCAGCCGAAGCGGAGTCGGAGGGGATTTCTCCGAGATGGTCTTCAGAATCTGCGAAGCGAGCTTGTAGGGCGCGCCTGGGAGTTCGGGCTGCAATCTTCGAGGTAGCCCTTGTAGTGCTTCCTGAGAAGGAGTGCGGCACGCGGATCGAAGCACCACGGTCGGCAACGCCGTAGGAGAACTTGTTTCACGGAGCCGTCTTATGCTTGCCGGTCAGGCGCTTGTCGTTGTCAGGACCGTAGACGTTGATGTGGTCCATCAGGTTCTTTTCGAACTGGGCCGTCAGCGCTTCGAAATGGGCCTTGCCGCCAACTTCGCGGATGTTGCATGCCCGAACCGGTCCAGTCGGCGTCGCCGTGCGGCTTACAATGATACTCGATGTCGATGCCGTACTTTTCGGTCAGGCGCTGCAAGAGGTAGCGTGTCTATCCAGATCTGGTCGGCGATTTTATTGAGCCCTTGCCGAGGGTCCGGAATTCCCACTGGCGCTTGGCCACTTCGGCGTTGATGCCTTCGTGGTTGATGCCGGCTGCGAGGGCAGAGGTCGAGATGCTCTTTGACGTGTTCGCGGGCAGCCCGAGCCGACGCTCCCGCTCTTATTCATGACCAGACAGGTAAGGTCGTCCTGGATGATAAAGTCTGCGACAGCAATTCCTTGCGCGCAACAATTGCACCAACATGGAGGCCGAGGCGGTGATATCCTCAAATCGTTCCCGAAACATCATTATCCCGCAGGATCCGTCATCTACAAGCAGCGCAATCACATCGAAAGGTGCTTCAATCGCTGAAGCACTTCCGACGGTTTTCCCCCGCTACTAGAGTCGAGCTATCCGTTTCACAGGATTCATCCATCTCGCTGTAGTTATGATCTGGATACATTGAATCTCGATTGGTTCTAGGCGGCATTAAGACGAGGAGACGCTTGGCAGCGATATGCTGCATGACTATCTCGGTGGTCTCGTCATAAGGAATCCACTACACTCGCGCAGGTCCTGATTGCCGTTATTAGATCGGCGATGGCCCGTGCGCAACACGCACCCGATTGTCGTAAGGACCATTGACAAGACGGCTATTGTCCCCGTGCCGGATGCCCACATCAGCGTCGAAAAAATAGCCTGCGCCCCGGGCTGTTTAATTAGACGGGGGTTGGCCGGATCTGCTTCAAGCTTTCGGCGCACGCGCAAAATGAGGACATCAACGCTTCGGTCACACACCTCTTCTCCTCGAACTCGGCTCGCAAGTAGAAGCTGTTCTCGTCATAACGTCACGTGGCCTTTCCAAAAAGGCGACTAAAAGATTGAATTCACCGGCCGTCAACTTGACCTCATCGCTTTCTTCAGAGGTTAACTGACGCTGCCTAAGGTTCAAAGTCCATCCGGAAAAATGAAAGGAACGTCGATCTTTTGCCCGTGGGCCAATGGGCCGCCGGCGCAATGCTACGCGGATACGGGCTAAGGATTCGCGCATTCCAAAAGGCTTCGAAATAAAATCAGTTGCGCCGAGCTCCAGTGCAACAACTCGATCTGCCTCCTCAAGGCGGTCGCCGCTAATGGCAATGATGGGGATATCCCATTTCACCGTCAGATTACGCACGATGTCCGATCCATCTTCACGACGCAGATTAAAATCAAGAACTACAAGATCAACCGGTTCACATGCGAGCACACGTTTCAGCTGCCCACTATCGCTGACTGCGGTTACCTTAAAGGCATGCAATGTCAGATACTCGACAATAAGATTGCGCGTGGCGAGGTCGTCATCGGCGACAAGAACGTGTTTCAATGGCGTACCTTTCAAACTTATCCACGCTGGCAACTCCAGGCTACTGGTTTGTATTCGATCGTTTCCAATGAAGTCACTAGTTCCGTGCACGCTTGAGAAGCGACCCAAAGTTCGCGATTTGGTGAAGACACAATTTGTCGAAATATTCTAACAGCGGCGCATCCGTTAGAAACAAACTTCTTGGTCCGCCAACTCATGCGCGGCCGTTCGTCGAGGAATGCGCAACGATGACAACGAGGCCGACAGGCCGGGTGTTGGCCTTAAAGCGGATGTTAGCGACGTGCTTTCGATGCGATCTATCGGTTCCACTTCGTTTCACGCGCTTGATAGACTCCGAGAGTTGTAGCCGATCGAGCGGGACGACTATTTTGCGCCCCGAATTCGATCATCTAATGCTCTTCCGATGAAAGCGCGCGTTTCCCGGTTGTCGCGAATCTCAGTGCTTTTAGCGTGTATGACATTGCGTTGGCATTCCTGCACATTGCAGCGAGCTTCTTCCTGCTGTTCATCCAAGCACGCTTGAGTATGGGTTGGCCGGGCAACGTGACACAATGCCGTCGAGGTATAAATGGAAGAGAACTATGGGTTTACTAACCAATCCGGGCCATCCTGCACTCCTTGACTCGTCCTTTACCGCCTTCGAAACTGTCGACTTCAGTCTTCCTAACGATTCGATGAAATTGGTGCTATTGATCGTTTGAATGAAGTCCATCTACGGAATGGATGCTTAAATGACGCAGCGCTTAAATGCGGAGTCGACATCATGCTAATTGAGCTGAACGCAATTATCGGGGTGGGTACGAGTTCCTCTAGCCAGAGCACGCTTTCAGTAACTGATGTTTCGCCCCACGTTGTCGTATCGGCCGTGATCTGGTGATGGGCTTCCCATGATGAGCGAAGGGAGTTGTCTAGCCTTATTGGCGTTGGGCCCGTGCTGTAATGCGAGCGCCCGAAGCCACCGAACAGATGCGGCGCGATGATGCGCGTGGCTGTTGACCTCGCTGCGATCTGTTTCCTTGTGGATCACCGAATGAGCATATACTTCAGGCTGTCGGTCCAAATTATTCGGCTGCGACCGCTTGAGAGACACTTATGCTCCCGCCAGACTGGAGAGCACGGTGGTGTATCTGCAATATCTCCTTACCCTTGATGATGACGACATCGAATTGGTCACCAATGTCGTTCACGATTGGTGTAAAGCGTGCCACGTCCCGTTGGAAAGCGAGCTGGGACTGGAGGCGATGCGCTTTGCGGTCGGGAGGACGCTTGCGGGGGAGAAATCACCGGCTGCTCTTACCGAGGCAGTTACAATTCATATGCAGGTGGAAAGCTTTCGGCACCCGAGCTGACGCTATAACGCTGGAACGAGCGAGCAGCCCGCCGACCAACTCGATCCGCTACGTCCAGTCCCGAGTGGAGATCATCACAGACGACAGCGATGGTCTCGCTGCGAGCGAATTTGCACGCCGGCAATAAAAGAAGTCGATGTGTTCTGCTCAGAAAGGATGATGAAGCGGTCGAGAGGGCTATTGCGGATTTCACCTGACGATTAATCGGACATGCGCCGAGAAAGGGAGTATCCTGAGTAGCGTGCGAAAACGGACAATCGGGCGATCTTCATCGCATAACGGATTGCTTCGTAATGGCAATGACTTAGTCGACTTATGTCGAAACCGCACAAACAGCGCGTGGCCGTGGCCAATTCCGTTCTTGCTTCGTAGTTTTACGATTCACATTCACTTTGGCGTTTGGTAGCACCCAGGCTCCTCGGACGGAGCGCCATGACAACTTTCGAGCAATCGAGGACTTACAATACCCTCCTGAGGACGGTCAGCCCTCACATATTCGCTCGTCTCGCGGACGGTATGGAGCGGGTCGACCTGCCTTTGAAGTTCGTTTTGGTCGAAGATGGCGTCGCCCCTGACCATATTCATTTCCTGGAATCCGGACTCGGTTCGGTGGTCGCAACCAGCTCTGACGAAGAAGGCATCGAAGTGGGACACCTCGGGCGGGAGGGCGCATCTGGCATGCATGTCATGCTTGCAGTTCCCACAACGCCGGGCCGAACGTTCATGCAGGTAGCCGGGTCGGGAATACGTGTACCCACGAATGAGTTCACCGAAGCTGTGGTCTCCGACCGGGAAGCTCGCGAGTTCTTTCTCCGTTACGTCCACACGACTGTTCTGCAGCTTGCCCATTCGGCACTGGCAAATGCCCGCTACAGCATGCAGGAGAGGCTCGCACGCTGGCTATTGATGTGTCATGACCGCCTCGACGGTGACAATCTAATGGTGACGCATGAGTTCCTGTCGCTGATGCTCGGCGTACGGCGCTCTGGCGTGACGGATCATCTTCATATCCTCGAAGGCAGGCACGCCATCCGTTCCACGCGCGGAAATGTCCGCATTCTCGACCGCGAGATGCTGCTCGATATCGCTGGCGGTTGCTACGGCGTACCAGAGAGGGAATATGAAAAGGTGCTCGGCCTTCCGATGCGCGTGAAATAACTCAAGGTGCTGGCTTGATCGCGTCGGCGAACGCCAACGTCAGCAAGGCATCCCCAGCCTCGTTGCAAATTTCCAGCCGTCGCGAAGAGTGGCCGAGCAAAATTGAGTCGCTGATGAGGGCTCGGGCCCCCTCGAGGGCCTCTTCCCGAGCCTGTTCAAGACTTGGAAGCTCTCCAGGTCCTCCCGAACGCCATCTGCCCGATCAGCTGACTGTCGAGAGAAGTTCCGTGGGGCATGGAGAAGCTTAGGAATAAATCCGCTTCCCGGGGAGCGACCCGAACCGTCTGCGGCGATCTTACAAGCTCGAGGTCAAGATCAGGGGTCATGTCAGCGATCTGTGTTTGACTTTCAATACAAGCGCGAAGGAAATGTCTCCGTCGAGACTCAGATCCTTCCAATAAATTCAATCACTGGCGATCGGCCCGGTGGTGACGAAATACTCAATCCCACCAACATGTCGGGGGTGTCAGATAGAGGGGAACTTTTCGTGCTGCTTGAGGGAGACATAGCCGTACAGGATCACTTCGAGCTTTGGCCATCACCAACGGGCGATTGTCAGCTCGAGCATTCGCGGACTCAAGCAAACCTTCAATGCGCTTGAGCTATACTATTCGGCCGTAAGATTGTATTCGGCAATTAGAGTACAAGCGTCCGCTATGGCAATTTTCCAAATATATAAAAAAATATATTATTGTTAAATATTGATCTATGACGGAGCGCCGTCTAGACCTGCTCAACACGCGGCAGGGGGACTACCCTGGTCAGCGACGGGAGGCTTAGATGAACCGACGTGACAAAATGCATCCAAACAATGCCAGGTGTGATAGCCCGGAAATGGGGCTCGCCTTCCTCGATGGCGAACGTGTGGTTGCTCCACGGCGTGCTATACGCTGGCCGGCCGTGCGGAACGAGCATCTGGATGCGCTTCGCGACGTCGCAGATAGCGGAAGATACATCAAATCCGCCGATGCCTATAATCGGCTGATCGGTAGGAATAACCGATCAGCAAAATTATTCGTTGACGGTGAGGCCGACACGCGTCCACCGAAGAGCAAGGTTCACTTAAAGCCGGCCGCTTACGCGAAATACGACAGGCGGTAGACATTGGACCAGCGTGCCATCCCGACGCAGCCGTGTGCCTATGGCATTGAAATTAGAGGTAGAATGCAATAGCTGCCAATTACGGCCGCGGCTGTTACAGGTGGTTGGTGCCGAATCTGATTCGGGCGCGAAACGCGGTGCCGGCATTGGAAGGGCCGATTAATTCGACCTTCAATTCGAAGCGACCGTCCAGTCTCAATGCAAGAAACTCCTGTAGGTCCTTGAAGGATATCGACAGAGGAAAACTATCAAATGCGGTGTTGCAAGAACGCGCCCCAAGGTCGTGGGGGTGGCCCAAATTTTTCTACTGAACCAGAACCTGCAAAGGCCGATATTGCCTACGATGCTATTCTACGAATTCTCCACAGCAACGGTCGTGTGCCGGGGCAACATCTCAGGGAACAGGATCTAGCGTCTAAGCTCGATCTTGGTCGAACGCCAGTTCGCGAAGCGCTTCAGCGGCTTGCAGCTGAAGGGAAGATCCAATACATCCCTCAAAGAGGCTTTTTCACGAGACCGATGTCGGAAAGAACTCTGTTAGATCTTTATGTTGTCGGACGTGAGACGCTGATCTCGGCATTAAATCGAATGCGGCCGCAGGTCCCAGAGAGCTGGACCGTGACGGATAAATTGTCCCCTGACGAACTCGCCTTAAGGGCAGAAGCGATATTCACTAAAGTCGCCCAAGAAGCATCGAATTGCGAGGCTTGCAAAATCGTCCACCGATTCTGTTTTTGCACTCACCCTCTACGAATGGAAATAACTGCGTCGGAACTTCGGCCCGCGTTTGTCGAAAGCCTCGAGAAGCTAATTGCCGCAATGTCTGAACTAGGCACGGCAACGACCCTGGTGGAGTCCGCGTTGGTGAACCACCTTGATCTAGAACAGGGTGCCGTCTCAAGGATTGTACAAGAGGTGAACGAACGTGGATTAACAGGTTTTCCGGGGCCTGCGAGAAGTTTGTGACATCGCATACCGTCATCTCGACGAATGATCCTAATCAACGAACCCGAAGAATCTTGTCGAGTGCCGCGCATATCTGCGGCTGCTGCGGGCAATCCAAAAGCCGACGTCGGCATTACCTACCAGCATTTTAATTATGTTGCCAAATCAAAGAGGCTGCCACCATCCCTTCAGCATTCCAGAATACTGCGCTGGCAAAGCGAAAGTTGCTCGTGTCCTATCGGGCAACGCCCTCCGCAGGTTTCCATTTGCCGCAGCTTGCCCAGGCCAGCTATGATGATCGAGCGACGTTTTCAGCCGAAGTCTCAAAAGACATTGTGCCAAAGATAATAACAGCCAACGGGATCGACGCTGCGACCTTGAGGACAGAGGTTACGCCAGGCGGGTATCTCCTCAAAACCAATGCATCGCTTCAGACCGAGGGTGATCTCGATGACGCCGCGGCGGATCGACTTGCCGGCTCCCTTGGCTACGTCTTCCGCCAATATCGCGTCCTTACCTCTCGCCTCAACGACACGACAGGTAAGACAGGCTTTGTTGTCGTGCGGTTTCCGCAGGGCAGCCTTAACGCCACCGTCGCGCAGAGATTCTTCGAGGCAGCGGACGCAACGAAAAAAGGCTTGGGCGGCGGATATGCCGTGTTCGGTGACGAGCAGATCTTCCTTAATGCAACGAGTTCCGAAGGAAAGCCTTATAGCGGACTCGATGACGCAAGCTTCCAAGACGGATTGAGACGCGCAGCCGTATCGTTTGGCAGCCCCAAACCAATGGTTTCTTCCCTCGGCAATGCGACCGCGCGCTTTATTGGGAATGATTGGCAGAGGTCAACAAGAGGCGAGGGCTATCAAACTTTGCTCGGTGGATCGGACGGCGAGTTGGTGAGAAAGCTCGACGAGATCAGCAGGTGTTATGCATTCCTCCTCGCGAAGACAGCCGACAGCAAGGGCTGGGCCAAAGATGAATAAGGGCCGGACGAGGACCTACGCTCAAGTCGCTTAGCGAGTTCAAATGGCGTTTCGCAAAACGGATCTCGCAGTCGATACGATTTTGAGTGATCGTACGCCGGCCACCTGGGGCCGCGCCGGAGAAAATCTCACTGCTGCAATGCTCGAAATTCAAGACGGCTTAATCCTGCTTTGGTTCTAGAATATCTTAGCGCGGCGACGTCACAGCTTGAGTGGTCACCATCTTTGCTCGATCTGGCTCAGACATTTGCTGCGCAAGCGGCCGGGATTGCGGCATCGAGGTAGCTGAATCTGATGCCGTCTAATCGCCGTCGGAACAAATGAGAGTCGTCCAACATCGCTAGTCATAGCGTTCGATATTGGTGCGGATCCCATCACCAGCCACCGATTTTACATTCGACGGGGGATTACCAGGGCGAGCCGTGCCGCAGGGAGTCCTTATCTCGCCGGAAAGGTACTGGCCGCTGTTGCAGGGCAGCATGTTGACGTCGAGAAAGTCGCTCCTCTTCAGGGAGTTCTGATACGCTACAACTTCTTTTATCGACATCGGGCTCGAGAAGATCGTCGCTCCCTCAAATCCCGGCAACGCCTCTATTGGCTCAATCATGGGCGACGCCTGACCGGGCGCGGCTGCAGCGCCAATAACCCATGGTCCAACCGATCCGAAAATCACGGATTTCGGACGATCGGCTGGCGTACCAGAGCTGAAAGGAGAATGCGGAAACCCACTGTCGAGCACTGCCTCATCCCATTGGTAAGCTGTAAAAGCTAGAAAATAGGTATACGGCGCAAAACGGTCGATGCGCACTTTGCCGTCTGGAGTAAAGGTATAGTAAATCCACTCTGTGCCGGAGAATGCCCCTGTTGGCCCCACGACGTTCATATCCCAGGGCTTCTGCCACCATGCAATAGACGCCATGTCGCTTTGAAGCAGGCTTTTCGCAAAAGACCACTTTTGACCATTCGGATTGGGCGTGGCTCCCAACGCGAATGATAGGTAAGCATCGTTCGAATTAGAACTTAGAAGCGATAAGGCGCTACCGCCATTAGGAGCGGTATTTTCACGGGTCTTTTCGACCAAAAGGACAGTGAACCCCGTGTCCGGTCTGATCGACGCGCTTTGACTAGTCACGATTGACGCGTGCGGTGGAAAGTTGAAGGAAGTCTTGTTGGTATAGAAGTCAAATGCCTGCCTCGTATCTTCGGGCACCGGATAATCCGCTTCTGTCGCCGAGTCGTGGATGTACAGCTTTGGAAATTCCCAGAAAATTGGCACTACCTTCGGTGTGAGCGTCTGAGATACTTTGTCCGACGCGCTTCTAAGACAATTGGCTTCATTGGTGCATGATGCCCCTTGCCCTTCGCCAGCGACAAGACAGCCCAGCGTGGAAAACAATAGGAAGAATTTCATTCCATTATTCATCAAAACAATCCCGTTTTTGGAAGCGGAGGTCTTGCTCTAGCGCGTGAGCTCGGTGGTGTTGCGGCGCCCTATCTGGCGCAACATATCGCCGACTACGTCGGGCCAATCAGTGGTGATAAGATTGGTACGATTGACGATCGCCATCTCCGGATCTCCTCGGTAATCTGGTACGATCCCTCGTTGAGCGGTCGATTTCGGATCCGTGTTGTGGTCGAAGCAGCATTTTCCGGCGCTGTTGGCGACGCCCTCTGGAAAGTAGTTACTTTCATGATAGGTGGCGAAGCCCTGCTTCTGGTCGATATAGTCGAAATATGCCTGCAGACCGTCACCTTTATAGAATTGGTTCATTTCAAACTGAATGGAGAACGGCGCCACATTCCATTGATAGTAGATTGCGTCCTCGTGGGGATCGTAGCTGGAATCCTTCACATTCTCGTCATCCGGGTTTTCGACGACAATTAGCCCGCCAATGAGGTTGGGGTCGTAGGTCGTCCGATTTAAAATCGTGCCGACATCCACCGCATCCTTTGCTTTGAGCTTGAATACAACGGCTTTGCTGAGTTTCGCATTTCCCTTGGTCGCGAGAATGTCAAGGCAGCGTTGCATGAGCTCGATGGGATCAGTAGGGTCCTGATCATCGACTGCCGCCTTGATATCGACGATCATCACGTAGCCATGACCATCATCGGAGACATATTGGGCGAGTAGATCGAGCGCGGCAGAGAACGTTAGGAACTTCGCCTTTCGCCCTTGTGAATCCGTAAAAACGCGGCCATGTCGGTCCCGTAGATCGGCCTGTCGTAGCTGCGAAAAGTTCTGATTATATAATAGGCCGCTTCCAGTTGACTCGCGCTCAATCCTGTAGTCGTGAGATAGAACGACTTCATTGTCACCGGTGAAGCGGGCATCGACTTCCACGCTCTCGATCTGCGAATTCCAGGCGTCTTGCAAGGCATAGGCTGAATTCTCGGGATAGATCTCCCAAGATCCGCGGTGCGCAGATAGCAGGACCAAGTCATCGTCGGGTTTCGGCAGCTTAAACATGTTTCTTGTAATCGCACTTACAAGATATGGTGAAGGCTTTACCGGAAGCAGCGCCTCTGCTTCGGCATAGGATGGAATAGCGAAAGCAAAAAAAGAAGTCAAAATGAGCGATGCCCGCAGATCCCGTCGGCCGCCGAGGTAACCAAAACGCGAGGCGTAAGAATTTAGGATTGCTGATGCTACGTTGTTGCTGGTGTGCATAAGGTTTCAGAACCTTTCGATGGGAATTTGGGTAGCTCGCTACGTTGTACGGCCTGTTCCTGGGGCTTTTTGCAACAGCACGAACCGCCTCAGCAGTGGCTAAGGCCTGGGCCGGGAACGAAAGAGGGGAGATGGCCTCGCTACGCGAGGGGATTTGTTAGCCGACCGCCTGGTTCCCCCCTTGCTCTATGGCTGTAATAACAGGCTGTTCGACATCAAGATGATCCATAAAAGCGGAGCCTAACAAAGGCGTTGCGTTGCCGGGTCGCGACATAGCGTGCTCAAGGGTTGAGAGAGTTTCGGTGAAAGCAGCTTGGAGCTCGACACGATTATTTTCATCCTGGTGCAGCGGTTCTCAGGTGAGGAGGCGTTGGCAGGGTTTTCTCCATCAAAGCTGCTGCGCCATAGGGTGTTTGGACGCAATCAATTGCCTGCCAGCCGCTCTTTTCGTAAAGAACTCGCGCGTCCTCCGTTATCAAGAAAAGGCTTTTGTAACCGAGGCGCGATGCTTCGTGCTCCAGCCGCTCGATCAACAACGTGGCTATCCCTTTCTTGCGGTGAAATGGATGGACAAAGAGCGACTTAAGCCACGGGGATAGATGAGATTTTCCATCGAAATCACGATCAGCCAACGTGACCATCCCAACCGGCAATGCGTTTTCAATGGCAATCAATGTTAGCGGTATCGAATTTTTTGTTGCTGCTTCAAACTCGCCCCGCGTTTGTTCGTACGAGCCATTTGATTGACAACCCCATTGTCCGAAAGTCCAACTTGCGCAAATGGAAATGAATTTCGGAAGTCTTTCTAGGTACTCGATCGTTACCGGAGTTGCAGCTACCATTGGTTTCGCGGTCATAGTATCTCCATTCTTCTGGCGGGCCGAGCAATCGAGCGAGGATCGGTCAATTTGAGGTGAAGCCCGTGCACCAACCGATGCTATCGGATCCCACGATATATCCTGGACGGTGACGCTGCGATTCAAGACGCTTCGCCTGAGCGCAACTGCGTGGTCACAAAGCTGCTAAGATTTGTGGCAACGCCGTCATGCGGCTAAACAGCTTTGTGGCACCTGCCTCCATCAGTTTGTCTCCATGCCCAGCAAGGCAATGAGAGCCACCCACGAAGCCAATCACCATCATCCCGGCTGCCACTGCCGCCTGAGTTCCAGCAACGCTGTCTTCAATAACGAGACAACTGCCAGCCGGTGTGTTCATATTCTGTGCTGCAAACAGAAAGAGATCCGGCGCTGGCTTACCACGCGCAACTTGCGAAGCGCTGAAGACATGGGGCCAAAAGAAATCATGCAGGTCTGTGACTTTAAGAGCCAAGCAGAGCTTCGCAGCATCACTGTTCGACGCCACGCACTTCCTTAAATTGATAGCTTCCAAGGTTTGCCGAACGCCGCTGGTTGCACGCAGATCACGAGCATATCGATTTGCAACTTCGGCCATCACACGTTCATGATGATCCTCCGGTAGGCGCAAGCCGCCCTCGGATTCTATGACTGAATAACTTTGCTGGTCAGTCACTCCTATGAAGCGATCGTTATACTCTTCAGCGGATATGATATAGCCACATTTCGCCAAAGCTTCGATGTGCACCCTGGTTGCGATAAGCTCGCTATCGACGAGAACCCCGTCGCAGTCGAAGATCAGTAATTCCGGACTTTTCGAAGAAGACATACAAGGACTCCTCGTTGTAGAATCACTCTGAGTTTTGTCCCAGCGCAGCTTTCAATCTTCCGGGCATTGAGCAAAGTATGATTGAAAAGGATCGGATGTTGACCATTGCGGCACTGGGAAATTGGTGCGACGCGCGGGGCTCAGCCAGAAATTGCTCCTGCGGCGACCTTCGGACCTTGCTTATGAAGAGCATTCCAAACCTTGTGAAACGCCTCTGCATAAAGCTTCATCAATTCGCCATCGTTGGGTGGCGCAATCTCGGAAACGTAAAACATCGTATCCAAGAGTTTCACTGTATTTGGAAAATCGGCGGCCTTCCAGTTGTCGCGAATGTCTGGAAGATATTCGAATACGGGCTTCGTGAGCCAAACACAGATAGGCACGCCTTCGGCCTGCAGCGATTTCACCACGAAATCCCTTGCAGCCGGGCCTGGCGCGAAGCCAAGTGCCGCAGGTTCGATCCGGAGGGGAAAGTTGAGCATCGAATGGTCGCAGTCAGATGGGTTGAAAAGAGGAAATATACCCACAAGCTCGCTGATCATCTCCCATAAAAGCTTGCTATTGTCTCTTCGGATTTGCAGTTGCGTATCCATCTCAGTGACCCGCAAGTTCGCTATAGATGAAGAGAATACGTTGGGCCTGTAGTTGTACCCTTGGGAATAGGGCGAGAATATTCGCGCTCCGCTCCGAGACGAGCTGGACAGCGATACGCGATCAACATGTGCAATCAAGTTGGCGTCTTCCGTGATGACAAATCCTAGCTCCCCAGCCCCAAGGTGCTTGGCGCCGTTTCCGGATAGAGCGAGTGCGTCTGCATCAAGATGCGCACCGTCGACGATTGGTTTCGCGGCGCCGATCGATTGGCAGATGTCGTCGATCACAGCAATGCCTTGAGCTCGCGCTGCAGACCTCGCGTCGGGGACGAGAACATTGTTTCCGAAAAGGTGAGTGACTAAAACTGCAGCCACGTTGGGGCCGAACTCTTCAGCGGCGGCGCGCTGATCAATCCCGGCCAAGTTCATGTCGACATCAACGAAGACGGGTTGAAGACCGCTGATCGTGATTGGCCCTACCGCTCCCGGCCAATTCAATGCTGCGGTAACAACTTGCTCGCCTCGCTCTTTGACGTAGTCGAGCTCGATGTGAATGGCTGCCGTTCCGCTGCCGACAGCGCGCACTTGCCACTTCCCGGTCCACCTTGCAAGGCTTTCCTCCAAACCGCTCACAATTGGATGATTAACGCGGTGATATCTTCCACCATCCACAACTCCACGCAGGGCATCCGAGTGCTTCTTCTCCGCGGCGGGCCAAGGTGTAACACGTCCCTGGGGGACCACAGGCTTCCCACCGAAAACGGCGAGCTTCTCGACTGAGAAAGCACCAGTTGCGTTGCGAGTTATGAGCCGTAGTGCACCGAATCTGTTCATCTCGATCTCCAATCATGCTCATTAGAATGCTGATCAGCCCACACAAACGCTAGCACTGCTTTCCCCGGTATGATAGCTCAAACTAAGTATATAAAAAAGTATATGCTAAATTATATTCAAGATACGCGAGATAAAATAAGTATAATTTCGATTCTGTCGTGTATGGTCAGGCAGCCGCTTGGGCGTCACCTTGGTCAGCTTCTGCACGGAGCTCGGGTATTTCAATAGTTTTTAACGATTGAGCGGACACTAAGATCACTGAATGAAGGCTTGGGACGGGAACCGGCCAAAGTTTCCCGTAAACGCCAGGTGCCGATCATAAGATGCGTTAGATGCGTTGGAAGAACAGCACATGGCCCCCAGATCATAACCCGAGCCTCACCAGATTGCGAAGAAGCGGTTAGCCCCCTGATAGTGCTGGCCGTTGGCGGCGCAATTGGTTCGGCCAACAGGATTGGATGCTATGGACTCTTTGATAAGAAGACTCGAAGCTCACCGACTGGGAGAAAGTGAGGGCAGTTCTGACGATCGCCATAAAGATGAGAGCGCTAAGGGTATAGTACCGGCCCAAAAACTGATTCCAACGCGAACCTTGGGCCCTGCGAATCGGGGCCGATTGCTGCAAGCCTTGTACGACATAGGGCCATCCAGCAGGGCGGACCTGGCCCGCCTTGCGGGTGTGACTCGAGGGACTATCGGAGGGATTGTGCAGCCCCTGATCGATCAGGGTGTTCTTGCGGAAGGAGAGGTGATACCTCCCAACGAAGCAGGCGGCAAGCCGGCTACCAAGTTGTGGTTTTCCAAGGATGCAAGGCCAATATGCGCGGTGCTCCTGATGCACGACCGCGTGAGTGCTTGTTTGGTCTCTTTGGAGGGCAAGGTCTATGCTCAACACGCCGCCGATTTTCCGAAGAACCTTACACACCCCACCGACGCATTCCGAATTATAAGCACCTGTGTCGAAGAAACCATCGCATCTGGCAAACCGATCTTAGGGATAGGTGTAGCAGTTGCAGGAATGATCAATACGGAGACGGGCACAATTGTGACCGCCAGTCTCGGGCCATTCCTGGACGGCTTACCGCTCGAAGCCGAGTTGCACAAAAGGTTCGGCGTTACCGTGTGTGTCGATCAGGATACCAGAGCCTTGCTGGTTGGGGACCGATGGTTTGGACAAGGCCGCGGCCGGAGAAACTTCGCCTCCGTCCATATCGGCGAGACTTTGGGTGGAGCGCTTTACCTTGATGGGCATCTCTATCGGGGACCAGCAGGTGCAGGCGGCGAAATCGGTCATACGACCGTAGACATCAAAGGTCGGATATGCCAGTGCGGCCGACGTGGATGCTGGGAAACAATCGCCGGCTCGAAGTGGTTAACGGACGAGGCCAAGGTTAGGCGGTTGCCACAACCGCACTCCCTGGATGTGAGCCGATTATTGACTCTGGCCAACGACGACGTCCCAGGCGCACGAGAATTACTTCGCGACTACGCGTTCAACGTTTCGGTCGGCCTGGCGAACCTCCAGCAGTTCATGGCGCCCAATTTTATCGTTATTCACGGCGACATCGTACGAGGGGGAAACCCCATGCTTCATTTGATCCAGGAAAGCTTCCGGGAATTGGTATTCCATCGCCCGGGCGATGAAATTGCCCTTGCTTTCGGAGATAGCGAATGCTTGGCTTTACGCGGTGCCGCCGGTCTGCTTCTTTCTGAATTGCTGAATTTCGTCATCTAAGGACATCCGCAATACGTTCCTGCGGGAGGTCCGCGGTCATTGCCGGGATCTATCTGCAACTCGACCGTCACTCACTTTGCCGAGTTCGTTCGCGACCTTTGCCAGCATCCGGCGTGCTGGCAAAGATATTGACGCTGTTTCACGGTTGCTTTGACTGGTCTGCTGCTCAGAGAGTGCATTCTCAATCTGAAACTCCGCCACAATCCCGCGCAACTGTTTTGCCTCAAGGGCAAGTGCCGTGCTTGCAGCCGTGGATTCCTCGGCCATGGCTGCATTTTGCTGCTTAACCTGATCCATTCGATTGACTGTCCGGTTGACCTCAAAAAGGGTTGCGGACTGCTCGTTGGAAGCGGCTGTGATGGCATCAAGCTGAGTGTTAATCAGCACTATCTGGTCCACGATGATCTTGAGCGCCTCGCCGGTATCGCGGACCAGCTTGACGCCACTGCTGGCCTCATCAACCGAATTGAGGATAAGATCCTTGATCTCTTTTGCTGCATGCGCAGAGCGTTGAGCAAGCTCCCGCACCTCCTGGGCAACCACTGCGAAACCTTTGCCTGCCTCGCCGGATCGTGCCGCCTCGACGCCTGCGTTGAGCGCCAGAAGATTGGTCTGAAACGCGATTTCGTCGATGATCCCGACAATACTGGAGATCTGCGAGGATGACCGTTCGATGCGTTGCATTGCCGCGACAGCGCTGGAGACCACTCCCCCGGAGTGGCGCGCCGACTTGTTTGCCTCGATCGCAACATGTCGCGCCTCCGCTGTGCGCTTTGAGGAACTGGCGACGTTCTGGGTAATTTGATCCAGCGCGGCGGCGGTTTGCTCCAGTGAAGCAGCCTGGTGCTCTGTGCGGCGTGACAGGTCTTGCGCGCTCAAACTGATTTCCTGCGCGCCATCATCTATCGATTCGGTTGCGTTCGACACAGCTCTCAAGCTCTCGGCGAGCTGGGCAACAGCAGCGTTGAAGTTCGCCCGCAACGGTTCGAAGTCCTCGGCGAACTTGTCGTCGAGGCTGAACACGAGGTTCCCGTCGGCGAGATGCCTTAGGCCCTCTGCAAGCCCGGTCGTTGCCTCCGCCCGCTGACGATCGGTCTCGGCGAGACGCGCACGTTCAATCTCGTTTGCGCCACGACTTGTCTCTGCATCCTTTCCGAGATCGCGCGCCCTCAACTCGTTGTCCCTGAAGATCTGTACTGCCCGGGCCATCGATCCGATCTCGTCGCGGCGAATCGTTCCCTCAACAGTCGAAGTAAGATCGCCGTCGGCTATGACTTTCATGGTCGTAACCATCTGTTTGATCGGTTTGACCAACCAGGCGCGAATTGCGAGAAAGCCGAAACACGAGACAGCGAAGAGTGCCACAATAGCTGTTCCCAAACTCAGCACGGACGTGTCACGGACAACGTTTGAAACGCCAGCACGCTTTTGATCTGCGTCGGAAGCGATTTTTCCGTGACGGATGTGAATCTTGGTGAGATGGCAGCAAAGGCCGGTTGGCAAAGAGTGAGATAGAGTTGCTGCACCATGGCAAGCTCGGCTTCACTAGTTGCGCCGCGACCAACAGCGATGGCTGCACCACACGTATCGGTCAGGACGGAGAATCCATCCGCCTTCAACTTCGGCAGTTCGCTCTGCTCAGGAACTGCGGCAATCGCCATATCCATGAACCTGACGAAGTTTTCTCGTGCGTCATTCAAGCCAAATTCTGCGCGCGCCCTCGCCTGTTTCGACCGCGTCATCACCATGTCGCTGATGCTGGCACGCGCTATTTCCAGACTTCGGTTCGACTGGGTCAAGCGAAGTGCTGCAGATGCATCTTTGTCGAGAAGCTCCTGATAGCTGTCGTTAACTTTCAACATTTGCCGGCTTTGATAGAACGTCAGACCGAGTGCCATGACGCCAAAGACGGCCATGATAATAAAGAACTTACCGACAATGGAAATGTGTTTCACGGGCCACTCCTCTAAGCTCGGTGTCACTTACGGCGGATGGATGTTCAGATTCTGATGGTTTGATGTCTCGAGTTTTAAAAAAATGGCTGCCGCCGACCTCGTAATCGACGACAGCCAAGTTGCCTGGGAGGGCAGGAGAAAAGAGTTGAAACCCGAGCTGGCGATATTTCGTGCACGTTCTGTCAGTCGCGGATCGCAGCCCCCGTTACTGGGTCGAACCAGTGCAATTTCTCCAGGTCGACTGTCAATGGCAGCACCTGATTGGGTCGAGGTGTCAGCGCCGGTGGTATACGCGCGACAAGCCGGTTCTTACCCTTATTGGGAAAGTCTTCGGTATCTTCAGCATCGTTGATATTGACCGGCGGTGAGGCGATGTCGAAAAACACGAAAGTGTCGGCTCCAAGCGCTTCGGCAACCGGGATCTGCTCATTGAACAACGCCTCGGCCTCGGGACAAACCTTGAACATCTCCGGGCGAATTCCAACAATGACTTGTCGCCCGGCAAAGACCGACAATGCTGGCTGGGCGGGGATGGAGAAGGATATATTCGTCCCGGTAATCGCAGCTTTCAGCGTCCCGGCTTCCGCTGTCAGCTCGATGCGTACGAAATTCATTGCGGGCGAACCGATGAACCCCGCGACGAACAGATTGGACGGCTTGTCGTAAAGCTTCTGCGGCGTGTCGATCTGCTGAAGATTACTCTCCTGTCCGTTAAACACCGGCTTCAGCACAGCCACGCGATCGCCCATGGTCATAGCCTCGACCTGATCGTGGGTCACATAAAGGGTTGTGACGCCGAGCCGCTGATTAAGCAGCTTCAGTTCACCGCGCATCTGCACGCGGAGCTTGGCATCCAGGTTGGAAAGAGGTTCGTCCATCAAGAAGGCCATGGGATGGCGAACGATCGCTCGACCCATCGCCACGCGTTGGCGTTGACCACCAGACAATGCCCCCGGTTTGCGCTCGAGATAGCGCGCGAGATCAAGCATTTCGGCTGCATCGCGCACCAGCTTGTCAATCTTGTCCTTGGGCATTTTGCGCTGCTGCAAGCCAAAAGCCATGTTGTCGTAAACAGTCATATGAGGGTAAAGCGCGTAGTTCTGAAAAACCATCGCAATATCCCGGTCCTGGGGTTCTGTCTCCGTCACATCAGCGTCATCCATGAGCAGCCGGCCGCTGTTGAGCGCTTCAAGACCCGCTGCCATCCGCAATAATGTCGACTTGCCACAACCCGAGGGGCCGACCAACACGACGAATTCTCCGTCCGCGACCGAAAAACTTACATTCGCAACGGCAACGGTTCCGTCCGGAAAGGTCTTGCCGATCCCGTCGAAGGTCATGGACGCCATTATTATGTACTCCCCGTATTTTCAAGCGAGGCAAGCCGCACCGTTATGCGGACATGCCCCGCGCCTTTGGTTCCGGCTTTAGCCGATGTTCACAGCCTTGCCGGTCGCAACGGATTCCTCGATGGCGGCCAGGATCTTGGTGTTTGCCAGGCCGTCCTGCGCATCTGCCAGCAGCGGAGCGTCACGCAGGACGCTATCGACAAAGCGAGCAATGGACTCCAGGACAAAGCCGCCGATACGCGTCGCGCCGGTGGGCGTTATGCCGATATAGTCATTGTATTTCAGTCCGCCGTCGACGATACGGCGCAGGCCGCCGCTATGGGTCGGGTCTGCCTGGATCTGGCCCTTTTCACCAACGAACTCGACCTTGAAATCGACGAGCGAAGGATTGTCGCGCGACAGGATCCAGCTGTTCTCCATGGTCACGACCGTGCCCTTGGAAAATTCAAGGATCGACGCATGGAAGTCTTTCGTATCTACGCCGCCGGCAGACAGTGTCCCAGAGCGGGCGACGGAATAAACACGCACGACCTCGTCTGCGAGAATGAAACGCAGGACATCGACGAGGTGGCTTCCCAGGAACCAGAGTGCCGAAGACTTTGCAGCCCAGCTCAGCATTTCGAATGGAACAAATGTCGTATTCGAAAGACGCGCGGTCCCGTGCTTTGCCAAGCCGATCTGACCGTCCTCAATCATGTCGCGAACCTGGGCGAGGATCGGATTCACACGGTTGTGGAAATCAATCATCAGCTTGCCCTTGGATTTTGCGGCAGCCGCGGCAATTTCCTCGGCTTCACTCACCGTCGTCGCAAGCGGCTTTTCGCTCAACACGTGTTTGTCAGCTTTCAGAGCGGCGAGGATTATCGGCGTGTGGGTAAAGTCGGGTGTCGCAACCGAGATCGCATCGATCTGATCGCTGGAGATCAGCTTCTGATAATCGGTGAAGGCCCGCGTTGCGCCGTAGGTTTCCTTCATCTTCAGCGCCCTGCCCTCATCGAGGTCGCAGACGCCGACCAGCTCGGTCTCCGGCAAGACATTGAAGGTGTGGGCGTGATTGCCGCCCCAAAGACCGGCGCCAATGACGCCCATTCGCAGTCTGCTCATTTCATTACTCCATTCATAAAGGGAAAGCTCAGCCCTTCACCGAACCAAAGGTGAGGCCTCGTACGACGTATCGATCGAAAACAAGGAAGATGATCATCGGAGGTATCATCGCGAGCACTGCGGCGGCGGCGATGTAGTTCCAGGTCACTCCGCTCGTTGCGAAATATCCAAGTGTTCCGATCGGAAGAGTGGCGGTCGAGCGTGAGCTCAGCACCAGCGGAAAAGCGGCATTGTTCCATGCGAACACGAAGGCGAACATCGACGTGACAATGACGCCGGGACGTACGATGGGCAGCGTGATCCGCAACATGATCGTGTACCAGCGGGCGCCGTCGACCCGGGCAGCCTCCTCCAGTTCCACCGGCACTTCATCGATGAAACTCTTCATCAACCAGACGGAAAACGGGATCGTCAGCGTTTGCAGGACCAGGATCATGGAGAAATAGGAACCCTGCAGACCGATGCGCGTGATGAGGATGAAATAAGGGATCAGGAATGCGACCGGCGGGGCCATCAACAGCCCGAGATACCACAACATGATGTTCTTCTTGCCGCGGAGCTTGAAACGGGACAACGCATAGGCCGCAGGAACCGAAAAGGGCAGATTGAGTAGCACAGCACCAATCGCGACGATGAGGCTGTTGACCAGTTGCCGCGCATTGGTGCCTGGATCGACGAGGATGTGCCGGAATGCGTCGAGATTGGGCTCGAATGTGAGTTGCGGCGGCATGGTGAACGCCGTCTCGGCCGGCCGGATCGCAAGGGCGATGAACCAGAGGATCGGACCGACGAAGATTGCCAGGAAGAGGAGGCCGGCGGCGTAGGTGAGTGCCGTGTTGAAGCTCGTGTGGCGCCGGGACATTTTACCACTCCTCGTTTCGGAACGCGAAGAAGACGTAGAGGGCAACGATGACGTTGACGATCAATACGGTGATCCAGGTCATGGCGCTGACCAGACCGATGTTGAAGTTCACAAGGCCCTGTTCGTAGAGAGAGTATCCAAGGGTGCGTGTAGACGTGCCCGGTCCGCCGCGGGTGAGCACAAGCACCGTGTCGAAGGTGTTGAAGATCTGCATGAAGCGCAGCATGACGATAATGATTGCGGTGCGTTTGATCAGCGGCAGCTTGATCCGCATCAGGATCGTCCATGCAGACGCGCGATCCAGGCGTGCGGCCTCCAAAATCTCGTCGGGCACGGCCAAAAGGCTCGCATAGAGAACTATCGCAAAGAACGGCGTCCACTGCCAGACGTCGACGAAGAGGATGGCCGCGAGTGCAGTCGATGGCGAGCCAAGAATTCCCTCTGCGGGAACGGGGAGCCAGAGCGACTGCAACAGCCAACTCAACAGTCCACCGCCGGGATCATAGAGGTAGCGGAACAAAAAGCCGACGACGATGGGTGCGATCGTTGTGGGCAGGATCAGCAGGGCCCGCACGATGTTCATGCCAGGCAAGGCCTTGAGCAGAATGAGCGCGATCGCCAGGCCGAATGTGAACTCAAGTGCCGTGCCAAGGATCGACAGGATCAGGGTGTTGGTGAGCGCGGCGCGAAAGTCGAATGCGTTGAAGGCCTGCACATAATTTTCGAACCCAACGAACTGGAGCGGCTCCGGGCCGATTTGCAGGTTCCAGAAGTAGAAGCTCGATCTGAGGGCAAACAGCAAAGGATAGGCAATGAGCGCGAGCAGCATCACGACCGAAGGCGCGATCAGAAAGTAGGGCAAGTTTCGTCGGATAAAGCTCTTCCGGGCAGGCCCGAAGGCTCGCGGAGAGCGAACAGTTGTCGTGTGCATTGCCAGATCCAGTTCTTCTTCAAGTGGATGCCGGCGCGATCGCTGTCGCGCCGGCCCGAGGAGAACTCTGTTACTTCTTGGCGATCAGGGCTTTGGCCCCATCAAGAGAATCCGCGTAGCTGTCCTTTTGATAAGGGATCATGAGATTGCCCTTCAGGATGCTCTCGAACAGGCTGTTGGCGCGCTCGAGGCCGGTCTTCGGCTCCTCGTTGCCGGTCAGAAGCTGGTTCAATGTGAGACCCAACACGCTTTCGACAGCAGTGTAACCAGGTACAGGTGGGCGTGTGACCTTGCCGTTGCCCTGCTTCATCATCGCATACTGCACATCGAGGTACGGATAGATCGCCTTGACTTCCTCGTCTTGATAGAGCGAAACGCGCGCAAAGTCGGAGAACTGGTAGTTGAGGTCCGGCCAAAGAGCCATTTTCTTCTGCGTGGCCTTCGAGGTCGCCCATTTGATGAAGGCGTAGCCTGCCTCTTGCCTTTCGGAACTGGACGGGATGCCAAGGCTCCAGCCGCCGAGGCTGACCGTCTGAGGCACGCCCTCAGCTTTCGGTAAGGCTGCCGTTGCATACTTCTCCATGACGTCCGACTTCTTGCCGGTCATGTAGCCGGAATTCTTGATCAGATAGAAGTACGGGGTCCACCAGTAGAACATGCCGATGTCGCCCTTGGCGAAACGGGTGCCGGCGTCGAACCAGACATAATTGATGGCTTCAGGCGGAGACAACTTGTAGAGCTGCCTGTAGACTTCGACAGACTTGATCCAGGCGGGGCTTGTCAGTTGCGGGGAGAAATCCCACGGAGCGGCCGGGAACGATTTGAACCAGTTCGCCCCGTGGCTTGCTGAGACCTGCGTAAACATGTGGACGATCGGCGACGGCTGGGAACCGCAAACGACGGTTGGGAAGAGCGGCTTGCCGCCAAATGATTTGCCTTCCATCGACTTCAGGGTGTTAACGTATTTCGTCCACGTCCAGCCTTCCGATGTCTCGGTCGGCGGTGCTGCAATGCCGAGTTCGTCAAAGACGTCCTTGCGGTACATAACCCCCTGGGCATAGGCGGCGACCGGCAATGTGCCGACCTGGCCGCGCCACATATTCGAGGAGTAGAGGACCTCCGGGATGAAGTCTGAGAGATCGAATTCGGTGTCCTTGGCAATAAAATCATTCAGCGCGATGATCCAGCCATTGTCGAGGTACTGCCCGAGCCACATCTGATCCACAACGATGACGTCGGCGTCTGAGGTTTTGGCGACAAAAGCAGACACGAGGCGCGATTGCAGGGCGTCATACGAGAGGCTTTCCAGTTCCACCTTGATGCCGGTTTCCTTCTCGTATTCTGGCACCAGCGCCTTCATTGAGAAAAAGAATGGGTCTTCAACGGACAGGACGCGCACCGTGTTCGCATCCTGTGCTGCTCCTCGCCGTGGCACGGCCAATGATCCCGCGCCAGCCACAAGAGCTGCGACGGAAGCGCTTTTCAGCAGGTCACGTCGCGACATATTTCCGATATCGATTGTCATAAACAGCCTCCTCAGTTGCTTCGTATCCCAACCCCGGCCCTTCAGCGCAGCCCTGGGCTTCCGCTTGTCGATACTGAGATTGTTACCCCTAATGTGCTTTTTGTAAGCAGTTAGTTTGTACCTCGCACAAACTTATGTTAGTGTCAAGAAGTTGTCGCGGCGAAAAAAATTCGCGCTTTACCGCGGTTGTCATCGACGTCCTGGTTGCATCACCGGAAAGCGCCTTATGTTTATGGCCGCTTGATAATGTACGGGCTAAAAGGATCGGGTAGATTGGAGAAGAGAATTGAAGTTTGAGAGCCAGCCGTCCTATTCGTTGGGCCAGCGCACCCCTGCAAGCAGAGAAGTCGCCGCCGGCGAGAACGGCGGCAACGTGACACTTGTCTCCCAATCGGCACTCGGCGCGATAAACCGCGGTCGCGTCCTTCAAGCCTTATATGACAACGGACCAAAAAGCCGGGCAGATCTCGCTCGACTTGCAGGTGTCAACCGGACCACGATAACCGGTATTGTGCAGCCGATGATCGAAGACCAGCTTCTTGTTGAGGGCGATGCGTCACCTTCCGACGTCAAAGGCGGCAAGCCGGCTCGTCCGCTTTATTTTAACCCCGATGCACCGATGCTTGGCGCAGTCCTCCTTCTGCCCGGCACGATACAAACATGCCTCGTGGCGCTAACCGGTGAGATCAAGGCCGTTGCGAAAGCTGAGTTTGATACGCATGGCGACACAGAAGCATTCATCGCGGTCATGACGGAGACGCTTACTGCCACACTGTCTCAGGCCCAGCAGGCGCCTTTCGGCATTGGCGTGGCCTCTGCTGGAATGATCGACAGTGACAATGGAACCATTCTTACCGTCAACCTTGCTCCCGTTCTAACGGGACTTCCCCTTGTAGCAATACTACAAGAACGCTTCTCTCTTCCGGTTGTCATCGATCACCACCCCCGTGCCTTGCTTGTTGGGGACAGGTGGTTCGGACCCGGTCGCGGCCAACAAAATTTCGCAGCAGTCTATACTGGCGAGGTTCTCGGCGGCGCCTTCTTCATCGACGGCAAGGTCTATCGTGGACTCGCCGGATCCGGCGGCGAGCTCGGTCACAGCGTGGTGCAGATCGATGGTACCCTTTGCAATTGCGGAAAGCACGGCTGCTGGGAGACCGTCGCTGCCCTTCCTTGGTTACGAAAAGAAGCCGCCCGAATGGGCTTGCCGCATCCCAAGAGCGTCACCTGTGCCAGGCTTGTCAAGGAAGCAGACGAAGGCTCGAAGGCGGCAGAGGAGCTTCTCGACCGTTATACGCGGAACGTAGCTTTCGGCATCGTCAATCTGCAGCAAACACTCTCCCTCAACTCCTATGTCCTTCATGGAGACGTCGCCGGAGGAGGAATGACGGCAGCGGAGCTGATCAGGCAGCAAGTCGAGCAACTGGTGGTGAAGAGACCTGGTCAGGAGATATCGATCACGGTGAATGGCATCGGCGAAGGCCATACGGCTCTGCGGGGCGCCGCGGGTTTGGTTTTATCCAGCCACCTCAAGCTGGTCATTTGAGGCCTTATAGCGGTACCGATATGCAACGAAGGGGCTTGCGGACCTGTTGTGTCAGTTCGCGCCGGGCAAGGCCTGCCCAGTAGATTTCTTAAAGAGACCCAGGCGCTCCGTCGAATTATCTAGGGTCGGGATTTGGGCTTGCGACCGTTAAGGTAGGGACTGCCATCGTCTGCGACGGCGGCTGAAAAGAGAGAGGCAAAGAACGGTATGCAGGCGGCCCCGATCGCGCCGGCGCGAGGGCCAAGTCGGGAGGCCTCGACTGCAGCGACCTCCAAGCCGCGCGACGGACCAAGGATTGGCTGACTGGAAATTGCGTGTACCAGCCTGCCTGTCACGACTTCTGGCAGCCGTCCCCCGAGGACAATCAGCGCGGGGTCGAACATCGCCGTTGCAACACGTACCGTCTCGCTGAGCTGCTTTCCGGCGCGTTCTACCCAGGCTCCTAAAGCCACTTCGGCGCTGTCTGGCAACCGCTCGAGATCGATGAAGTCGTGGATGGCGAAGCCGGTACTGTTGAGGGCGGCAAAAAGATCTTGGCCGGATGGGCGCGGCTGGTCGTACGGGTATAGAACTCCGGGCAGGCAGGCGTTTCCATTGATGCCGCGGTACGGTCGCCCGTCGATAACCGCGCCTCCCCCGACGCCGTGTCCGATGTGAATGAAGAACATTGGATCAGGCTGCGGGATGCGTCCGCCGAACACATATTCTCCGAGCGCTGCAGCTGTTCCATCATTCTCGATGTAATAGGGCGCCTCGAAAGTCGCTTTAAAAGCTTGGTCCGCCTCACCATCATCGAAAGCCGGGAAGAAGCTATGGGCCTTGAGGATATTCGACATCGTGCCGAAATTGCCGGGCACCGAGCAGCCGACCCCGAGAAGGCGATCCCTTGGGGTGCCGAGGTCGTCCAGCATCGCTGCAATGGCCTCCTGCGCCGCCTCTGCCACAGACAAAGCCGCGCTGGTTTCGATGTCAACCGAGCGGGAGGTAAGAATCCTACCCGCTAGATCAACAATTGCTACCTCCATTCGGGAGACCGAGAATGTTATTCCCGCGGAAAGATACCGGTCAGCCCGCAAGCTCAGCAAGCGCCGAGGCTGGCCTTGGGCGCCGGTCCGCTCGACCACCTCGATCAGAAGTCCGATCTCAATTAAGCGACCTATCAGCCGAGTTACAGAAGCACCCGTCATGCCGGACCGTTCGGCCAAGTCGACGCGCGCAATCTTCTTGCCCACGAAAATCAGTTCGACCAGTCGTCGTTCGTTCCGTGAAAGGTCCATTGGTTCCACGAGTGCCTCAAATCATTAGCAGCAGAAGAGCTATTGCAATATATATTAAATTACGCAATGTAATTAAACCGTCATGAAGCTCCATTAAGAAAGCGCCAACCAGAGATGACCGGCCAAACTGAAACGAGGGGAACATCATGCATCAGATCAAACGTTTATTGAGCCTGGCAGCCGTGCTGATCGCGGTCACCTCTCCGGTCTTGGCCCATAGTCTTGTCGTTTATTCCCCTCAGGGAGAAGAGAACGTTCAGTGGATAATCGACCAGGCTAAAGCCGCCGGTCACGATGTGCAGTTTCTGCGCGCACCCGGAGGAGAACTTTTTGATCGGCTGATCGCCGAGAAGAACAACCCCCAGGCCGATGTCGTACTGGGTATGGTCGACACGTCTATGGCTTTGCTCAAAAAGAACGGCCTGTTCCAGCCATACATACCAGCCTGGGCGGCGGACCTCCCTGCGCAATACAAGGACAAGGAAGGCATTGTCTACAAATTCTGGAGCACACCGGTTGTCATCGCCTTTGATCCCGACAAGCTTGCCGCTGAGCGGGCGCCGAAAAGCTGGCTGGACCTGACAAGGGGCGAATACAAAGGCAAATACGTCATCGGCAACACCGCCTGGCAGACGACAAGGGTCTATCTGGCCGGCATCTTGGCCCGATTCCTCGACGACAAGGGCGAAGTCACTCAGGCTGGATGGGATTTTCTTGGCGCATTCTATGCGAACGCCATCGTTGTCGATGACGCCGATGCGCGCAAGGAAGCCTTCAAATCGGGCGGTGCGATCATCAATCTGAACTGGTTCGGCGGCGCCATCAAGGACGCCAAGGAGCTCGGCATGCAAGTCAAGGTCATTGACCCGGAAGGTGGCACGCCGGTCATCTCCGAAGGCGTGGCGATCATGGCGGGAACCGATCAGCTGGAGCAGGCAGAGGCATTCGTCGACTGGTTCGGCTCTGCCGATGTCATGGCCAGCTACGCCAAAGAGTTCGGTCAGGTTCCGGTGCTGCCGGCGGCGCTGGCTAAATCACCGCCAGAGGTGCAGGCGAATGCGGAACTAGTCAAGGCGCAGCCGATCGACTGGGATGCGATCGCGCCCAAACTGGACGGCTGGTTGCAGAAGATCGAGCTTGAAATCCGGTGAGGATGTAGGGCCAGGCGACGCAGATCGCCAGGCTTCTCAGGAGTATTATTATGCCGACCCCGATCCTCATCATCGATAAACTGCATATTGGCTACGGCGACAAGGTGGTCATCCGCGACCTCTCGCTTGAGATTCACGAAGGCGAGTTCGTTGCTCTGCTCGGGGCTTCCGGCAGCGGCAAATCCAGCGTTCTAAGGACACTCGCCGGCTTTCATCCGGTCATGAGCGGTCGGATTATTCTTGAAGGAAAAGATATTACCATCGCTCCTCCGGAGCGGCGCAATGTCGGCATGGTATTCCAGAACTATGCGCTGTTTCCAACGATGACGGCTTTCGAGAACATCGCCTTTGCTTTGCGTGTGGCGAAAATGCCGCAGAGCGAGATTGGCAAGCGTGTCGCTCAGATCGCCGAAACATCCGGGATTACGGAGCAACTGCACAAGAAGCCAGCGAACATGTCAGGCGGGCAACAACAGCGGGTCGCGATTGCGCGCGCGCTCGTCGCGGGCTCCAAGGTGCTTTTGTTCGACGAACCATTGTCCAATCTCGACGCCAAGGTGCGAGTGACGATGCGCCGCGAGATCAAGAGGCTCCAGCAGGAATTTCGCTTCACGGCAGTCTTTGTCACGCATGATCAGGAAGATGCGCTCACGATGTCCGACACGATCGTCGTGCTGGCGAATGGTGGCGTTGAACAGATCGGTGACGGACGTACTCTTTATCGAGCGCCGGCAACGCCGTTCATCTGCGAGTTTATCGGCACCGCCAACGAACTGCCCACGCCGCTTGCCGGGCAAATTCTAGGCCCCGACGTTCGGGGGCGCATCTTTGTCCGCCACGAAGATGTGTGTGTCGGGAAAGCGGTAGAAGCCGGGTTGCCGGCGACCGTCCGCCATGTGGAATTTCTTGGCGCCCACAGCCGCATCGACCTGGATGCCGGCGGGCATTTCATTTCGGCCGCCAGGATGGGGCACGAGTTACCCGAAATCGGTGAGACCGTGTCCTGGACGATCCGGCCGGGCTCGGTGCATATCTTCGAGGAAGCGGACAGATGAACCGCGCGGCTGCCGTCGAGCGCGTAGTCTATTGGATCGGGTTGGCGGCCCTGATCTGGATCGTCGTCACCTTCCTGATACTGCCGCTGGTCGCGTCACTTCATGCGGCATTTTTCAAGGACGGCAGCCTGGTGGTCGGCCAGATCGTAAGCGAACTTTCAAGATCACGAAGAGTGCGCGCTGCCCTTTGGAACACGGTCTGGATGACGTCAGCTACCATGGTCACGGTGACCATTGTCGGGATTTTCCAGGTGGTCGTCCTTGAATATTTTCACGTACGCGGTCGCGCACTCTTGAAAATCGCCTATGCAACGCCGCTGGTCTTCGGCGGTGTCGTTGCGGCGGCGGGCTACAACTTCACCTATGGTCCCGGAGGTGCGGTGACACATGTGGTGAAGGCGATCGTTTCCAGCCTCCCCCGAGACTGGTTCATCGGCTGGTTTGGCGTGCTTTTCACGCATACCTTCCTGATGACCAACTTTTATTATCTTTTTCTGCGTGCTGCGATGCGACGCGTCGACTACGCAACCATCGAAGCCGCGCGCAGTATGGGTGCCTCGGAATATAAGATCCTGTGGCGTGTGGTACTGCCCGCAATCATGCCGACGCTCATCGCTGTCACCCTTCTCACCCTTTACACCGCGATCAGCTCTTTCGCCGCCCCTCAGGTGCTGGGCGGTCGCGATTTCCACATGCTGAGCCAGATGGTGCTGACTCTGAACAGCCTGCGCCGTCCCGACATGGCCGCCTTACTGGCGCTTGTGATGGGACTGTGTCTCATGGCGCTTATCCTGCTGTCTCAATATTACGAGGCGCGCGGCTCCTATGTCGGCGGCGCGAAAGCGAGTGCGCCCATCCAGCTACGCAAAATTTGCAGCCCGATCGGCAATGCAGTGCTACATTTTTTTGCCTATCTTCTCGTGGCTATCTATGCGGTGCCGATCGCTCTTGTCGTACTCTTCTCCTTCGCCCCCGCCGCGAGCATCGGCATCGAAGTGATCCCATCCAGCCTGACGCTAAAGAACTATGCCCGCGTCTTTACCGAAGGCACCGCCTTTCTTCCGTTCTTCAACTCCATAGTGATGAGCCTTGTCGCGGTATCGGCGGCGCTCGTCGTTACGCTGTTTGCCGTCCCGGTTATTCTTGGCCGGCGCAGTTGGCTGACGCGCCTTCTAGACATCACTTTCTTCCTGCCATGGGTAGTTCCTAGTATTCTGCTCGCTGTCGGGCTTATCGTCACCTTCGACACGCCAAACCCGCTCGTTGGAAACGCAGTCCTCCTCGGCGGCTACTGGCTCCTGCCGATTGGCTACGCCATCGTCGCCTTGCCGCTTATGGTGAGATTTCTGAGGGCAGCCTTCGCAGGAATCGATCCGGCCTTCAACGAGGCGGCCCGCTCGATGGGCGCCACTGGTCTTTATCGCTATCGCCGCATTATCCTGCCGATAGTGGCGCCGACTGTAATTCTCGTCGCCGGGATGGCCTTCAACGATCTCATGTCGGAATACCCCTTGTCGGCGTTTCTATACAACGTCAACAACAAGCCTTTGCCGATTGCAATCGTAGACAGCTCGCTGTCTGTCGATCCTGAGCAGGCCGCGCTCAACCTCGTCTACGTCACTCTGATCATGGTGTTTTCACTGGCGATCATTCTGTTGGCCGAGCGCATCGGCCTTGGCAAAGGTCCAGAAACCACAACATTGTAGAACAGGAGACTGATCCATTGGATACCTGCATCACCGTCTGGCATTGGCCGCACCAGGAGCGTTGGTACGACGAAGGCATTCGCAACTCGCTCACCCTCATCAAGGAAGCTGGCTTCACACACATCAACTGGAATCCCGACTCCGGCAGTTCGTACTGGCTGGCCGACGCCGAGATTGAGTTTACAAGCAGGATCGTGGCCGATGCTGGGCTAAAAGTGCACTCGGTTCATGGCAGCAATGGCCGCAATCCCATCACTGAGATCGGCCACAAAAACCCTGGCCCTTTCGCGATGGAGACGCGCAAGGACTTCCTGTCGCCGCATGAATGGCAGCGCCGCAGCGGAGTCGAGCTGTTGCGTAACCGTGTCGACCTGGCGGCCGCGTTCCAGTCCCCCAATATCGTTCTGCACATCGATATCAACGACAACGTCTTCGGCAGCGAAGCCGCCGAACGAGCGTTCTTCGACCCCCTTTTCCAGTCTCTCGACGAAATCAGGCCTTACTGCGTCGAAAAGGGCGTCCAGATTGCCGCAGAAACTCTCCTCTGCGCCAACGCCCAGAATTTCCTCAACCTCTATGATCGGCTGTTCGCTCGATATGGCAAGGAGTTCATCGGCGTCTGCTTCGATTGTGGCCACTGGGAACTGATCGAGCCAGGCAAGCTCCGCGTGCTTGAGCGTTTCGCCGATCGCCTCATTGCTACTCACATTCACGACAATTTTGGAGCAATGGATAACCATCTCTTGCCATTCGACGGACGATTAGATTGGCAAACGATCGCCTCTGCGATCGCCGCGACTCCTTATCAGACTCCGCTCAACTTCGAGACACCAATGGACCGATATGGGATTCCAGAATCCGCCTACTATCGCCGCGCTCACAGTGTTGCTGTTAGGCTCGAGAAGATGGTCGCCGAGGCGCGCGCGAGGAACCGCCCATAGCGATTGCCATGAAGCTGCTTGGCGTCGGCAAAGGATCGTTCGACCGTCTCTTTGCGCCTCTTGTAGACTGCCTTGCCACAGGCGGTGAAACGATGGCCGTCAGTGCGTTCGCGGGCGTCGGCCCAGACATGGCAGGTGACGGTGGGGATTGCCTTGGCATTCGAGGTGCAGGAGGCCAACAGCGGGCAATTGGCGCAGGTGGCCGGGTCGGATGTGTAATGCCGGTAACAAGTTGCGGTCAGTCGTCGAATAAGTCAGCAACTGGCCTTCGGGGCAGCGATAGCCATCGGTCTCGGGTTCGAAGACGAGCGTCGACTTGCGCATCATGACGGGCTTGGGCGGAGTGGGATTGCGACAGCCTGTGACGCCAAGGATCTGCCGGTCTTCCAGGGCCTTGGCGATGCTCGGTGCAGCATAGCCGGCATCCAGCCCGTCCGCGCCGACATCGAAGCCGAAACGGGTCTGCTGCCGGTCGAGCCTTGAGAGATAGACGTTCGAGTCGTGGACATTGGCCGGCGTGACATAAGTATCGGTGATGATGGCGAGCTTGCCGTTCACCGTGCGATGATCGAGAGAGAAGAGGCCCTTCGGCTTGCCGTCACGCACCATATAGCGCTCTGGATCGCTGCGCGAGACCTTGGTCTCCTTTCACCTCTGGCCGGCGTTCCTTGTCCTTCAAAGGCTTCTGGCCGTGCAGCTTGCGTTCGGCCTCGATCGCCGCATCCAGATCGGCCCAGTAGTCGGCGCGCGACTTCTCGACCATCGCAAGATCGTATTTGCCCTTGTTGGCATTGGCCTTCAGATGGGTCGAATCCGCGTAACGCACCGTGCCGTCGACCAGCCCGTGGCCGATCGCCTGTTCGATGATGTGATCGAAGATGTCCTGGGCAACCGATGTATCGTTGTAACGGCGGCGGCGATTCTGGGCTGAGCGTCGGGGCGTCGAACACTCGCAGCAATCTGACGGCGGGGAAATCCCCGCCGCTTCGATTTTATCTTGGAAAGGCCGGCTTACGCCATGGCCTTCTGCAGGTTCTGATCGATCTTGTCGAGGAATGCAGTGGTCGAGAGCCATGGCTGGTGGGGGCCGATCAGCCGCGCCAGGTCCTTGGTCATGAAACCGGATTCGACGGTGTCGACGCAGACCTTTTCGAGCGTCGCGGCGAAGCGGGCAAGCTCGGCATTGTCGTCGAGCTTGGCGCGGTGGGCGAGACCACGGGTCCAGGCGAAGATCGAGGCGATCGAGTTCGTCGAGGTTTCCTGGCCCTTCTGATGCTGGCGGTAGTGGCGGGTGACCGTGCCGTGCGCGGCTTCGGCTTCGACCGTCTTGCCGTCGGGCGTCAGCAGAACCGAGGTCATCAGGCCGAGCGAGCCGAAGCCCTGGGCAACGGTATCGGACTGGACGTCGCCGTCATAGTTCTTGCAGGCCCAGACGTAACCGCCCGACCACTTGAGCGCCGAGGCCACCATGTCGTCGATCAGGCGGTGTTCGTAGGTGATGTTT